>CAIYZX010000429.1 GCA_903930745.1 uncultured Chloroflexota bacterium
AGCCGCATATTGCGGGCCCTGTGACTGCATAACGGTGCCGCAAGTGGAAGCTCGGGCCGGATCCCGGTCACCAGGGCGGTCGCGCCTCCACCATGCCCCGCCGAACATCCAGAGGACGGATATCTGGTGGGAATCTGGGGGGCTCGAGGGCCGGGGCAGCCGGTTCCGTGCCCTCAACGTCAGGGCGAGGAGTTGGAGGGCGAGGCCGGTCGTCAGCGAGCGGTCGTCAGCGAGCGGTCGGCAGCGAGCAGCGGGTGCCGGGCCGCCCTGGTTCCACGAACGGGGCATCGGCAGGGGCCGCGGCGGCGGGCACCCTTCGGCCATGCAGCCGTCATCGTCATCGCTGACCCGCCTGGACCTGGGTCAGGACCACCGCCTCCTCGTCCTCACCGGTGCCGGCATCAGCGCCGAGTCCGGGATCCCCGTGTATCGCGGCCTCAACGGCCTGTGGAACGTCGGCAAGCAGCTGATCCTCGCCACGCCGGCCGGGTACGCCAGGCGCCCCACCCAGGGCTGGCGGATGTTCGCCAAGAGCCGGCGGGTGGCGGCGGAGGCGGCCCCGAACCCGGCGCACCTCGCGCTCGCGGAGCTGGAGCAGCGGATGGGCGACCGGATGCTGGTGGTCACACAGAACGTTGACGGCCTGCATTGGCGGGCCGGCTCCCAGCGCCTGGTGGAGCTGCACGGGACGCTCTGGTGGACCCGCTGCACGGGCTGCGACCGGGAGCCCTTCGTGGACGGCGAGGACTGGCCGGACCAGCCCATCCGATGCAATGCCTGCGGTGCGGCTCTGCGGCCCAACGTGGTGATGTTCGGGGAGCAGATCGACCCGTTGTGGATCCAGGCGATCCGCGGCTTCCTTCGCCTGGCCACGGAGGCCGGGGCGCCGCTCGCGCTGCTGGCCGTGGGGACCTCCGGCGTGGTCTTCCCGGCGAACCAGCTCGCAGCGTGGGTGCGGGAGCTGGGCGGGACCACGTACCTCGTGAACCGCGACGCCCCGGACAACGCGGCGGACTTCGATCACGCCTGGTACGGGAGCGCGGCAACCCTGGTTCCGCAGCTGGTGGCGCCGGCTGCCTAGCCCTAGCGGCGCTCGAAGCGGGCTTCCTCCGCCAGGCGTTGGGCTTCGGCCTCGCTGGTGGCGGGCAGGTCCTCGTCTGCGGGGACATCCGGCGCGGACGACCAGTCCCAGCCCTGCATCTCACGCATCAGGCGCCGGCCGGTGAGGTCCAGGTGGATGGGCGTGACGGAGACCCGGCGATTGACCACGGCGTTGAAGTCCGTGCCGGGGACGCCGATGCCGGACGGAGCCGGGCCGCCGATCCAGTAGTAGGGGATGCCGCGCGGGTCCAGCCGCTCGATGAGCTGGTCCTGGTAGATGCGCCGGCCCACGCGGGTGACCTCGAAGCCCTCGCATTCCTCCACGGTTGCCGCGGGCACGTTCACGGACAGCAGCTCGCCGCGCCGGAGGCCATGGCGAAGAATGTTGCGGGCCACCACGGCCGCGGCCATTGCGGCGAGCGAGAAGTCCACCTGCTCGCTGTACTCCTGGCTGATCCCGAAGGCCGGCAGGTGGTTGATCTCCGCCTCCATGGCCGCGGAGATGGTCCCGGAGTACGTGATGTCGTCGCCCAGGTTGGCGCCATAGTTGATGCCGGACGCCACGAGGTCGAACTTCTCCTCGAAGAAGCCGAGGCACGCGAGCGAGACGCAGTCCGTGGGGGAGCCGTCCACGGACCAGCCCTTGGAGCCGTCCGCGAGGGTCCGCTCTCGAACGCGCAGGGGCCGTGAGAGCGTCTTGAGGTGGCCAACGGCGCTCTGGTTGAGGTCCGGTGCCACAACTGTGACATCGCCGATGGGGTCCAGCGCCATCTTGAGCGCCAGGAGGCCGCGGCTCTCGATGCCGTCGTCGTTGGTGACAAGGATCCGGGGGCGCCGGCCGTCGCCCGCGGGCACGCCGCCGCGGCGCACGGACCGGCGACCAGCGCGGGGGCCCGCCACCGGCTCGCCGCGCTCCTTGTCCAGGTCGCGCCGCTCCGCCCGGGCGCGCTCGCGGGTCATCTCGGGCTGCTGGGCCGCCGGCTCCTCGCCCCCGGCTTCGGCCCCGCCCGGCTCACCCCCGCCCTCGGCTTCGGCTTCGGCCCCTTCGGCCCCTTCGGCCCCGCCCGGCTCACCCCCGCCCTCGGCTTCGGCCCCGTCGGCTTCGGCCCCTTCGGCCCCTTCGGCCCCTTCGGCTTCGACCGCCTCGTCCTCCGCGTCCAGCTCCTGGCCGTCGTCCGTGTCGTGCGGGCCGCTCACTTCGCGCCCACCTCGTCCATGTCGGCGTCCTCGCCCGGCACGGGCTCCCGGGGTCGCCGGATCTCCCGACCCTCCCGCTGTGCGACCCGCTCCGCCGCCCGATCCGCCACGCGCTGGTTCCCCTGGTTCTTCTCAAACCAGGCGAAGAACATCGCGGAGACCACCGCGGCAATCGGGATCCCGAAGATCGCACCCGCGATCCCCGCGATCTCCGAGCCGATGAGCACGGACGCCAGGACCACGATGGGGTGGATCCCAACCGCGCCGGACATGAGCCGCGGCTGCAGCACGTTCATGGTGAGGAGCCAGCCCACCGCCATCACCACGAGCACCGGCAGCACGATCTCCGGCTTGAAGAGCAGCGCCACCAGCACCGGTGGCACCCAGGACATGAACGGCCCGAAGAACGGCACGGCGTGGAGAAGCCCGGAGACGAAGATCGTGACCGCGGCGTAGGGGAGGCCGAAGACCACGTCCGCGCCCGCGGCGATCACGCCGAACGAGACGCCCATCACCAGCTGCGTCTTGATGAACCCGCTGAAGGAGCGCGACACCGACGCGTCCAGCAGGCGCGCGGCGGACCCGAAGGACGGCGGCACCAGGCGGAGCAGGAACGCGCCCATCTTCTGGCGGTCCACCGCGATGTAGATGGACAGGATCGTGATGACCAGCAGGTTGCCCAGCACGCCGATGGAGGCGACCGCGAAGCTCTGCAGCGGCCCCACCAGGCGCACCGCCCAGTCCTGGACCGCCGCCACGATCTCCGGCACCTGGTTCACGAGGTTGATGCCGAAGCCCAGCCCCTCGAGCGCCGCCTGGATCTCGTTGAGCAGCGTGGTCAGCTGGCTCTGGACGCGCGGGATGTCCGAGACGAGCTCGTCCAGGGAGGTCACGAGGGCGGCTACCGCCTGGACCACCACCGTGAGCAGGATCCCCAGGATGGCGAGGTAGACCACCATCACCGCGCCGCCCTGGCCCAGCCTCGGCACGAGGCGCGCAAGACCGGTGATGAGCGGCTGCAGCGCGAAGGCCACCAGCCAGGCGAGGAAGAACGTCATCAGCAGCCCGCCGAACGCGGCATAGAAGGCCGCGAAGAAGCCGAGCGCGAGGAAGCCGAGAACGATGACGCCGAGAATGAGGATGGCGTCGATCAGGCGTTGCTGGCGGGGCGTGGGCGCGAACGTCATGGCGCGAAGCCTACGATGCGCGGCGCGGTCCGTGTGCCCCGGGTTCGTGGGCCGCCCTAGCGGAGGCCCATCTTCTCCTTGACCTCGGCC
>CAIYZX010000430.1 GCA_903930745.1 uncultured Chloroflexota bacterium
GGGCGAGCGCCTCTCCGCGGAGCCGCCCAAGCGGTCCGTCCGCAAGACCGTCGAGCGCAACCAGATCGGCCAGATCGTGGCCGTCGTGGAAGAGGAGTCCTAACCCATGGCCGACACGACCCGGATCAGCAACGCGACCGCATCGGCCGAGGCCGACGCCCTCGCGCGTCTCCTGGACAACGGCTATCTACGCATCTATGACAGCACCGGTGGCACGGGGCAGCCAGCGACGGTGGACACGGCCATCGGCTCGCAGGTGCTCCTCGCCGAGCTCCGCATCAACGCCACGTCGGCGCCCGCGGCGAGCAACGGCGTCCTCACCTTCAACGCGATCACCGCGGACAGCAGCGCCAACGCCACCGGCACCGCCACCTGGTTCCGGGCCCTGAAGTCCGACGGCACCAGCGCCATCTGGGACGGCTCCGTTGGCACCGCGAGCTCCACGATCAACCTCAACACGACCTCGATCGTCTCGGGCGCGACGGTGAGCATCACGAGCCTCACCTACACCGTGGCCAAGGGCTAGCCCATGGTCCTCTTCACGCCCCAGCCGCACATGCGCTACAGCTCCACGAACAGCAGCGTGGGCGCGGCGGCCTCCGGTACGGCGCTCACGTCGGGCGCGGCCACGAACAGCTACGGGTCGTGGACGCAAATCCACGCCGGGCTGACCTACGAGTCCGCGTACGTGGTCACCCGCCTGTCCAACACCGGCGCGAGCGCGACAACCAAGAACAGCTACGTGGACGTGGGCATTGGGCCGGATGCGGCCAACGTCACCGTGGTGATCGAGAAGCTCAGCGGCTACAACGCCGCCCCGGCCAACACCGGCCTTGGCAACGTGATGCTGTGCCCCGTCCGCATCCCCGCCGGGACGCCGGTCTGGGCGCGGCACCAGGCCAACACCGCAAGCGCCAGCATCAGCATCCTGGCGACCTTCGCCGGTGGTCCGAACATCGGTGGCATCTGGTCCGGGCTGACGATGCAGAGCATCGTCTGCCTTGGCGCAGCGGTCCCCACGGTGGGCACCGGCCTGACCGCCGGGGCGAGCGGCGCGGAGGGGTCATGGACCCAGATCGTCGCCAGCACCACCGACGACTATGCCCTCCTGGGCATCGGGATGTTCACCAACGACACGACCTTGACGGGGTCCAACTACCAATGGGACATCGCCTACGGGCCAGCCGGGTCCGAAACGCTGATCGCCGAGAACGTCCTGGTGGCGTGCGCGGCCTCCACGGAGCTGACCAGCATGGTGTGCATCCCCAGCTGGGCCAACATCCCGGCAGGGTCGCGGATCGCGGTGCGCGCCTCATCGTCCGGAGCGGCTGACACGTCGCTGACCGCCGTTGTCTACGCAGGGAGGGGCTGACCCGTGGCGATCACGCAGCACGAGAGCGGCACCCGCACCGCCGGCACGCCGCCCGAGGCGGGCTTTACGGCCCTCAACACGACCAACCCGGACACGACCGATGGGGTCTACCAGTTCTTCGTGGACGTGTCGGCGATGGCCCGTGGCGATGCCATCGAGGTGCAGGTGCTGGAGAAATGCACCGGCTCCGGGGACACGGCGCGCGTCGTCTTCGGCTCCTACATGGCGAACCAGATGGACGAGCCGATGTGGGTCAGCCCCAGCATCATCCTGATGCACGGGTGGACCTTCCAGCTGAAGCAGACGGCAGGCACCGCGCGCTCGTTCCCCTGGTCCATCCGCAAGATCGCGTAGCCCATGCACCTGCACGCCGCCGCCCTGGCGGCCGACCTCCAGAACACCAGCGACGCCACCGGCACAGGTGCCGGCTCGCAGGCCGTCCAGGCCGCCAGCGGCTCCGGCGTGCTCACGATCACCGGCACCGGAGCGGCGACGCAGGCGCTGCAGACGGCGGCGGGTATCGGTGACCACACCTTCGGCGCCACCGGCACCGGTGCGGGCACGCAGGCCTACCAGACCGCCATCGGATCGGCGCTCCTGGTCATCACCGGGACCGGGTCGGGCACGCAGGCGGCTCAGACCGCGAGCGGATCCGCGCAGCTCGCGATCCCCGGCACAGGCTCCGGCACCCAGACCTTCCAGACAGCCACCGGTA
>CAIYZX010000431.1 GCA_903930745.1 uncultured Chloroflexota bacterium
CGCCACCGTGGTGCCCATGCAGGGGCAGACCACGCCATCGACCGGGACCGGCGGCATCGGGAAGGCCTCCGCGGCGGCGCCAACGGCCACCACGCCCGGGCCCGCGGCCATGCGCGCCAGCACGTCCCGGGACGCGCGGCCAAGGCCAACGACGGCGGTCCGGCACGGCGTCCGCGTCTCGGCGCCCGCATCGTCCACCGTGACCACGGCGCCGATCCAGCCGGGACGCGCCTCGTCCTCCTCGAAGCGGGCGAGGGTCCCGGGCACCCGCCGGCCGGCCCCCGAAGCAGCCCCCGCGGGCGGCTCCCCAACGACCACCGCATCCGGCAGCTCGATGCCCGCCGCGGCCAGCTGGTCCGCCGCCCCGGCCGTCAGGATCCCACGCAGCCGGTTGCCCGGGCAGACCGGGTGGATCTCCGCGGCGCCGGTGGCGATCACCACCTCGTCCGCCATCACGTGCAGCATCCCGCCGGGCTCTCGGGCAACCACGCCCGGACCCGGGTAGACGCCCATGATCTCGATGCCGTCGGCGCCGTCCAGGACCATCGCCTCGCGGCCCTCGGCCCTCGCCGCGTCCGCCGCCGCGTGGCCTTCGGCCCCGCCGCCCACCACCACGAGATCCACCCAGGCGCGCCGCACCGGGATCTCCGGCTCCGGCGGTGCCGCCACGGGATCGCCCAGGTCCACCACCGGCAGGGGCGGGTTCTCGCCAACCGTTGCCGGATGCCGCCGGACGTGCATGCCGGGACGCGCCGGGGCCAGGCACGTTCGGACGTAGGCCTCGCCGTCCACCTCGCAGAGGCAGTTGGGGCAGTCACCGGCGAGACAGAGCGGGCCGCCGGAGCCGGGCACGTCACCCGCGCGCACCACCGCCTGGGCGATCGTGTCGCCGGGCGAGATGGCGTACGGGACGCCGTCCACCACCAGGCTGCCCGCGGGGACGCCCGCCGCGGGACCCGCAGGACCCGAGGGGCCTCCGGCGGACGAGGACGCCGAGGCGGCGCTGCCGATGGACCCACCGCTCACGAGCGCATCCTCCTGCCGTCCGGGTCGTGCAGCGGGCGCGGGACGATCCGCGCGGGCCGCCGCCGGCCGATGATCTCGATCTCCAGGCCGCCGCCGGAACCCTCCGCCCCGGCCGCACCATCGGCGCCGTCCGCGATCGCCGAGGGAACGTACCCCAGGGCGATGGACGCCCCCACGCTGTGTCCGAAGCCGCCGGACGTGACCCAGCCAACCACGGCGCCATCGTGCCAGATGGGCTCGTCGCCGATGACGTCCGCCGGCGCGTCCGGGTCCGGGTCCACCACCATGGCCACCAGGCGCCGCGCGGGACCGCCGGCCGCCAGCTCCGCCTCGTGCGCGGCACGGCCGATGAACTCGTGGTCCAGCCGGAGGTACCGCGCGATTCCCGCCTCGAGCGGCGTGTAGATGGGCCGGTATTCCCGGAACCACGTCCCGTAGCTCTTCTCCAGGCGCAGGGACATGAGCGCCCGCGTGCCGAAGAG
>CAIYZX010000432.1 GCA_903930745.1 uncultured Chloroflexota bacterium
GCCACGAACCCGAACGCGCGCGAGCGCCAGACGGACGGCGTCACCAAGGTCTCCGAGACGATGATCGAGGGGATGGACGTCCTGCTCCAGGAGTGGGAGAAGCAGATCGTCATGCCGCGCGAGTTCATCGTGCCGGGCGAGACGCGCCTCTCCGCCGCCCTGGAGGTTGCGCGGACCATCCAGCGCCGAGCGGAGCGCCACGTCGTGCGCCTCGCCCGCCGCGACACGGGGATCGCCGCCGCCCGGCTGATCCCGTACATGAACCGCCTCGCGGACCTGCTCTGGATCCTGGCGCGAGCCGCAGAGCAGGCGGAGGCCCGGGAGGCCACGACGGCCCGCCCGGACAAGCACGTTCCCTCGCGCGCCGCAGGCGCGTGACGTACCACCGCGAAAGGAGCAACCCGTGAGCGGCTACCCGTACAACGCCAACCCCGCAACGCTGGGCGTGCGCCCGGCACCGGCGCTGGTGCAGCGTCTCCTCGTGGGCGCCTTCGGCTGGATGTTCGCCGGCCTCCTGCTCTCCGCAGGCGTGGCGTACCTCGTGGCCACCAACGAGGCCATCCTGGCCGGCGTGGCGGGCCTCGCGATCCCGCTGATGATCGGCCAGGTCGTGCTGGCGCTCGTCATCCAGATGGGCATCAACAAGATGCCCGCCACCCTTGGCCTGCTGCTCTTCTTCGTCTACGCGGCCACGATGGGCCTCGTCATCGGCGTCATCGTCTGGGCCTACGTCCAGGCGCCCGGCGGCGTTGGCGCGGTGGCGTCGGCGTTCTTCTCCGCGTCCGCGATGTTCGGCGGGGCTGCCCTCTACGGGAAGACCACCGGCCGCGACCTCTCCGGCGTGGGCGGCATGGCCGTGATGGCCCTCATGGGCATCATCGTGGCCAGCATCGTGAACATCTTCGTGGGCAGCGGGACGCTGAACTGGATCATCTCGCTGATCGGCGTGGGCATCTTCGTGGTCCTCACCGCCTGGGATGTCCAGAAGATCACCAGCGGCCGGTACGCGGCGTGGACCACGTCCGCGGAGCGCGCCTCCGTGGTGGCGGCCCTCGCCCTCTACCTCGACTTCATCAACCTGTTCCTGTTCCTGCTCCGCCTCTTCGGCGGCCGTCGCGACTGACCGTCCCGGCCTCGCGCCGAACCTTCGCGGAGCACGAAGCGAGCCCGCCGGAGACGGCGGGCTCGACGATTCCCGGTGGCTCCACGCCGGGCGTGCCGGCGACGAACCAGCGGCAGAGCTAGCGGCGGCGCCCGGACTTGTCCCGGTACAGGTTCCGGTCGGCGGCGTCCACGATCTCCTCGCGTGTTGCCCCGTCGTCCGGGAACATCGCGATGCCTGCGGACGCGGTCACCTCGGGCCCATCGCCGGCGGTCAGCGCCCCGATCGCACCCACGATCCGAACCGTCACGTCAAACGCCGTGCCCCGGTCCACGCGGTTGAGGATCACGGCGAACTCGTCGCCGCCGTACCGGTAGGCCCGATCCCCCTCGCGAATGGTGCGGGCGAGCGAGCCGCCCACCCTGGCGAGGAGCGCATCGCCTGCCGGGTGTCCGAGCGTGTCGTTGTAGCGCTTGAAGAAGTCCAGGTCCAGCATCACGAGCGCGAACGGGTAGCCTCGATCCACCCGTTCCGTGATGTCCCGGGTGAAGGAGCCTCGTGACCGGATGCCGGTGAGGGCATCGATCTCCGCCTGCGACCGGACCGCGCCGTGGGCATCGGCGTTCCGGAGCGCGATGGAGGCCTGGGCGGCGAAGAGCTTGACGAGCTCGAACTCCTCCTGTGAGAAGTGCGCCTCCTCGCCGCCCTGCCGGGACAGGGAGAGCGTGCCCTCCACCACGCCGTTGACCATCAGCGGGCAGCAGATCATTGACTCAGGGTCATCGGCCGCCGTCCCGGGCACGGTCTCTGCCCGGGGATCCAGGTGCACGTCGTTGACCAGCTGCGCCTCGCCGTGCTTCGCCACCCAGCCGTTGATGCCGGCGTCCATGTCCGGGCGATGCGCGAGGATCAGCTCCGCGTTCGGATCCCGGGCCATCACGGCGCGGCGCACGCCCGCCTTGCGGTCCACGCGGTAGATGGACAGGGAGTCGTACGAGACCAGCGCGGCGAGGGAGTCTGCGATCAGGTCCAGCACGCCCTCGGCATCCAGCGTTGCCAGGAGCCGCTCGTTGATCTCGATGAGCCGGCGCTGGCCCTCCAGCTGGAGCGCAAGCTCTCGGCGCTGTCGTCGCAGCTCGGCCACGTTCTCGGCGTTGACCATCGCCTGCGCGGCGTAGCCGGCGAACGTCTCCATGAGTCGCTGATCGTCAGGGCCGTAGTGGTCATAGCCCAGCTTGGACAGGACGATCAGGCCAACGACACGCTGCTCCCATGACATGGGGACCACCAGCATGGACTCCGCACCCCGCACCTGGCCCACGTTGACGGCTCGCTGGTCGTGGGCGGCGTCGGCGAGGCGGACGGCCTCGTTGTGCTCCGCCACCCAGCCGGTCACTCCCCTGCCGAACGCCACGCGGAGCATCTCCGGCGACGGGTGCTTCACGCCCATGAAGCGCCCCAGGAAGGCGATGGGCTCGCACATCCTCGCCGCCCCGTCCACCCGGTAGACCCGGATGGTGTCGAAGGCGACGAGCCGGTGTGCCTCTGCCACGATGGCCTGGCCGATGCCGGTGATGTCTGCGATGCCGTTGAGGCGCCAGCTGAGGTCGTGGACGGCCTGCAGGCGCGCAGCACTGTCCGAGACGCTGCGCAACAGCCTCGCACCCGCCACCGCGGCGCCAAGCTGGACGGCGAAGGCACCAAACAGCACGACATCGTCCGGCCTCGCCTGGGCGGGACCCTTGCGGTAGACGACGAGCAGACCGACGAGCTCATCGTGTGCGTGCAGGGGGATTGCGACGACGAGCCCAATCCCCAGCTCGGCGTACAGGTCGTCAATGGCCGGCTGGCCACCCACCTGGTCGATGAGGATGGGCTGCAGGCGCCCGATGGCGTCCATGCCCAGGACGCCACCCTCCTGGCCAAACCGTTCCACCTCCCCGGCGAGCGGGGCCGCGAGCCCGCGGTGGGCCGCGAGGCGGAGGCTCTGCCCGCCACCGCTCACCAGCCAGACCGCGGCGGCGTCCGCGCCGAGGAGCGCCTGCGCCCCGTCCAGGACTTCGCGCAGGGTGGCGTCCAGGTCCAGGCTGCCCGCGGCCCTCGCGGCGATCTGCTGGAGCTCGCCGGCTCGAGCCGGGTCCGGGCGGCCCGTGACGGCATCGAGCGCCACGGGGGTGACGGCGCGGAGCGGGGCGGATTCCGTGGACATGCGGGCGGCACCGGGGATGAGCTGCAGGCTGGACGCCGTCAGGTAGGAGCAGGGTACGCCCGGGCCCACCCGCGGCGCGGGGTCCGCGTGCGGCCGATACTGCGGCTGATGCACGTTCCGTCGCCGCTCGTCACCGCGTTCTCGCTCCGCCGGCAGGCGCTGGACGGGTCCCTTGCCTCGCCGCTCGCGGTGCTGGAGGCGTGCGTTGGTGTCTACTCGGCAAACCCGGCGGGGCCGCTGTCCATCCGGGCGCGTGCGCGTGGCGTTCGTCCTGCCGACATCCTGGCCCTTGAGCCCGCGGGGCTGGCCGTGCGTAGCCGGGCGATGCGGACCTCCGCGTTCCTGGTGCCCCGCTCCACGCACGCGCTGATCCGGGCTGCGACGGACAGGCCGCTGGAGCGGTTCTCGTGGATGCTGGACCGGGCGGGGGTGTCCGCTGCGGACCTGCCGGCCGTGGCTGAGCGGGTGGTGGCGGTGGCGTCGGAGCCGCTGCCGGCGCGGGAGCTGCGAGCGCGGGCCGGGCTGGAGCTGGAGATCAGCCCGCTCGTTGGGTACCTGTGCCTGAGGGGTGACCTGGTGGCGATGGGGGCGCCGTCCCTGACGTCCAACCAGTCGCTCTACGTGGCAGTTGCGGCTGCGGCTTCGGCTGCGGCTTCGGCGGGTGGCGTGGGTCCCCTGTCGCCGTCCCGTCCAGGTGTGTCGCCGGATCCTGCCGAGGCGCGGGCCTGGCTCGCCGGGGCGTACCTGCGCTCCTTCGGGCCGGCGCGGGTGGAGGACCTTGCGTGGTGGGCGGGCTGGCCGATCGGGGAGGCGCGGCGGGCGCTCGGCGGGCACCAGGTGGTGGACCTTGGCGACGGGCTCCTGCTCC
>CAIYZX010000433.1 GCA_903930745.1 uncultured Chloroflexota bacterium
CTTCTTCGACGCGGAGAACCGCCCGGAGATCACCTTCACCGCCACGGGCGTCGCGTCCAAGGGCGGCGACGACTACGCGATCACCGGCGACCTCACGATCCTGGACGTCACGAAGTCCGTCACGTTCGACGTGGAGTTCCTGGGCTTCTACACCGGCATGAACGGCGCCCGCCGCCTGGGCCTCCACGCCACCGGCAGGATCCTGCGCGAGGACTTCGGCCTCAGCTGGAACGTGCCGCTCGAGAACGGCGGCTGGCTCGTGGGCAAGGACATCAAGCTGGAGTTCGACCTGGCCTTCGAGGCCGCGGCTGCCGCGGTCACCGGGACCGCCGAGGCCTCCTCCGCGGCCTGAACCCGCAGCATCGCGCACGCCCCCGTCCGGCCTGGCCAGGCGGGGGCGTCTTCATGTCCGCCACCGGTGGTGCGGGCGGTGGCCTCAGCGGTTGGCGAGCCGGTAGACCGTGTCGTTCGCGAGGTCGCAGAGGTACAGCTCTCCGTCCGCGCCCTCGCCGAAGCCGCTGATCATCCGGCCGCTGCCCGCTCCAAGGATCCTCACCATCCCGGACTGGCTGGTGGCGTTCGCGGCGATGGCCCACGCCTCGCCCGTGCAGTAGTCGCCGAAGACGTACCAGCCGCGCAGGGCCGTGATCACCGTCCCGCGGTAGACGTATCCGCCCGTCACGGCGCACCGGCCGCCGGCGTGCGAGTACTCCACGAGCGGCAGGCGCTTGCCGGTGGCGGAGCAGCCGGACGAGGGCTTGAAGCAGTGCCGGCCCTCCATCACGCTCCAGCCCCAGTTGGCGCCCCTCGCCGGGCCCGTGCTGGTGCGGACGGCCCGGTCCACCTCCTCGTAGGTGCCCTGGCCAACGTCCGCGATCCAGAGGTTGCCGTTTGCGCGGTCGAAGGAGAAGCGCCACGGGTTGCGCAGGCCGCGCTGCCAGATCTCGTCGCGCCCCGTCCTGCCCACGTACGGGTTGGTCGCAGGGATCCGGTACTGGAGTGACCCGGAGGTGCCGTTGATGTCGATGCGGAGCATCTTGCCGAGGAGCACGCCGGTGTTCTGCGCCCTGCTCTGCGGGTCGCCGCCGCTGCCGCCGTCGCCCATCCCGATGTAGAGGAAGCCGTCGCGCCCGAAGGCGAGCATGCCGCCGTTGTGATTCTCGTACGGCTGGGCGATGCGCAGGATGGTCCGCCCGGAGCCCGCGGCCACCGTGTCCGGCGAGGTGGCTGAGGCCTTGTACTCGCGGATCACCGTGGCGCCGTTCACGTCCGTGAAGTTCACGTAGAGCTTGCGGTTGGTGGCGAAGCCCGGGTGGAACGCGAGGCCGAGGAGCCCCTGCTCGCCGCCGGTGGACACCTGGGACGAGATGTCCAGGAACGGTGCAGGGAGGAGCGAGCCGTTCTTCACCACGCGGATCCTGCCCGCCTGCGACACGATGAAGAGGCGCGTGGTGTCGCCCTTCGGCGCGGTCACGAGGACCGGCTTCGGCACCGTGGCCACCACCTGGAGACCCACGGTGAGGCCGGTGGGCGTTGCGGGCGCGAGGGGCGCCATGGCGAGC
>CAIYZX010000434.1 GCA_903930745.1 uncultured Chloroflexota bacterium
CTTCTTCGACGCGGAGAACCGCCCGGAGATCACCTTCACCGCCACGGGCGTCGCGTCCAAGGGCGGCGACGACTACGCGATCACCGGCGACCTCACGATCCTGGACGTCACGAAGTCCGTCACGTTCGACGTGGAGTTCCTCGGCTTCTACAGCGGCATGAACGGCGCGCGCCGCCTGGGCCTCCACGCCTCCGGCAGGATCCTGCGCGAGGACTTCGGCCTCAGCTGGAACGTGCCGCTCGAGAACGGCGGCTGGCTCGTGGGCAAGGACATCAAGCTGGAGTTCGACCTGGCGTTCGAGCAGGCCGCTGCCGTCGCCACGGAGACCGCAGAGGCAGCCTCCGCGGCCTGATCCCGCAGCGTTCCCAGCGCCCCCGTCCGGCCCAGCCGGGTGGGGGCGTTTCCGTGTCCGCCGGACAGTGAAGGCCCGCAGCCTCAGCGGTTGACGAGGCGGTAGACGGTGCCCGACGCAAGGTCGCACAGGTACAGCTCGCCCGCCGCGTCCTCGCCGAACCCGCTGATCAACCGCCCGCTGCCGGCGCCGAGGATCCGCACCATGCCGGCCTGGCCCGTGGCGTTCGCGGCGATGGCCCACGCCTCGCCGGAGCAGTAGTCGCCGAAGACGTACCAGCCGCGCAGCGCCGTGATCGCCGTTCCGCGGTAGACGTAGCCGCCCGTGACGGCGCACCGGCTGCCCGCATGCGAGTACTCCACGAGCGGCATCCGCTTGCCGGCGGTGGAGCAGCCGGACGAGGGCTTGAAGCAGTGCCGGCCCTCCATCACGCTCCAGCCCCAGTTGGCACCCTTGGCCGGGCCCGTGCTGGTTCGGACGGCCCGGTCAACCTCCTCGTACGTGCCCTGCCCAACGTCCCCGATCCAGAGGTTGCCGTTGGCGCGGTCGAAGGAGAAGCGCCACGGGTTGCGCAGGCCACGCTGCCAGATCTCGTCTCGGCCGGTCCTGCCCACGTAGGGGTTGGTGGCCGGGATGCGGTACTGGAGTGAGCCCGACGTGCCGTTGACGTCGATCCGGAGCATCTTGCCGAGGAGCACGCCGGTGTTCTGCGCCCTGCTCTGCGGGTCGCCGCCGCTGCCGCCGTCGCCCATCCCGATGTAGAGGAAGCCGTCCCGCCCGAAGGCGAGCATGCCGCCGTTGTGATTCTCGTACGGCTGGGCGATGCGCAGGATGGTCCGCCCGGAGCCCGCGGCCACCGTGTCCGGCGACGTGGCGGATGCCCTGTACTCGCGGATGGTGGTGGTCCCGTTGAGGTCCGTGAAGTTCACGTAGAGCTTGCGGTTGGTGGCAAAGCCCGGGTGGAACGCGAGGCCGAGGAGCCCCTGCTCGCCGCCGGTGGACACCTGGGACGAGATGTCCAGGAACGGTGCAGGGAGGAGCGAGCCGTTCTTCACCACGCGGATCCTTCCCGCCTGCGACACGATGAAGAGGCGCGTGGTGTCGCCCTTCGGCGCGGTCACGAGGACCGGCTTCGGCACCGTGGCCACCACCTGGAGACCCACGGTGAGGCCGGTGGGCGTTGCGGGCGCGAGGGGCGCCATGGCGAGC
>CAIYZX010000435.1 GCA_903930745.1 uncultured Chloroflexota bacterium
CGGCGCGTACCAGCGGGTGACCACCCAGGCGAGATCGGTCCCGGTGTCCGTCCAGCTCCCCTGGAAGCGGAACGGGGTGAAGCCTGCGGGGACCGCGGATCTCGGGGTGCCCCAGGGGTCGTACCGGAGGGCGGCGATGACGGCACCCGTGCCATCGGCGAGCCAGGTGGTGTCGTGGTGGGCGTTGGTGCCGTGGACCCGGAGGGATCCCGTGACCCCCGGGGTCCAGTCGGCGAGACGCTCGCCTGCGGGGGTGGAGGCGATTCTCCGGGTGGTGCCGTCCGAGAGGACGGCGGTGGTGGTGGTGAGACCCCGGTACCGCAGGGTGGTGGTGGCGGTGCCCGAGGTGACCGTGCGCAGGCGGTCGAGCGGGTCGTACGCGTACGTGGTGGTGCCCGATGCGGTGGTGACCGAGACGAGCCTGCCCAGGTGGTCCCATGCCATCGCCTGGCCCGGCCGCCCCGTGAGCCTGCCGTCGGCGTCGCTGGTGTACGCGGCGGTGGGGCCGGTGCCGGACACGGGGCGGTCGGCGGCGTCGAAGGCGGTGGTGGCGGACCCTGCGCCCGTGCGGTTGGCGGTGGCGTCCCAGGTGTACCCGGTGGACCCGGTGGACGCGGTGAGCCGGCCCAGGGGGTCGTACCCGTAGGCGACGGTGCCGTCCGATGGGTCGCCGGTGATCGTCGAGGTCTCGGAGAGGACCATCCCCGCCCGGTTGTACAGCCAGGTGTACGCGGCCCGGGTGGTGCCGCCGGTCCTCGTGGTGCGGGTGAGCTCGCGGCCTGCGGCGTCATACGTGAACGTGACGGTGTTGCCGTTGCCCTGGGTGGCGCCGGTGGGCCGGCCGGTGGCGCCGTACGTCCATGTCCAGGTTCCCGCGGGCGAGGGGGCCGTCATGGCCAGGGTGCGGCCGGCGGTGTCGAGGGTGGCGGCGTACGAGCCTGACGGGTCCGTCCAGGCCTGGGACGTGAGGCCGTACGTGTACGTGGTGTCGGGGATGGAATCCGCGTCCTCGTCGTCCACGGTGAGGACCCGGCCCGTCCGGTCGTACGTGGCCGTGACCGTCTGCGTGCCCGTGGAGGCGGTGAGGCGGTTGCCGGCGAGGTCGTACGTGTACGTGGTGGTGCCTCCCATGTATCGTGCACGACCTAAGGGCCTGCGACCTGGGCGCGGAGACCTCGCTACACGAGGAGATCGATCCACTTCGAGCCGCGTCGGACGTCTCTGGGAGTTCGCCGGTTGTCGATGCGCCAATCGCCCCGCTCCCAAGCCAACGTGTACTCGTACGGCGTGGGTGCCAGTGCGCCGGCCGTCTCGTCCTCGAGTGTGTGGACGCTTGCCGAGCGACCTTCAACGTTGATCCGCACAATCTCGAGGTGGTCCGCGTCGACGACGGAGGGCGAACCCAAGGCTATCCGCCCCCCAACAAGCACCTGCGCATGGGCGGTGAGGTGCTCGGCGCGAAACCGGGCGAACGCTTCATCGAGTTCGGCTTCAAGACGTGGTGAGGGGCCGCCGGCCGGGCCGGCCAGAGCCTTCTCCATGGACGCAAGGGCCCATGCCTCGATCGCTCGTCGCGCAGCGAGATAGTGGACCACACGCGCGCGCACGGCCTCGACCTCGGTCACGTGATATTCCTCCACCAGTAGACGCCACTCAAGCCATTGTCAGCCTTGTAGGTGTAGTTGATCTGTCTTGCGTCAGACTGAGTTGGACACTCGGGACTGTGATCCCGAGCCGGGTCTGACGAGGTGGTGACGAGGTGGGCCGCAAGCCGTTCAGGACGCCCGACGAGAAGCTCGCCATCGTGCTCTCGGTGCTGAAGGGCGAG
>CAIYZX010000436.1 GCA_903930745.1 uncultured Chloroflexota bacterium
ATGGACGCACTGACAGCGTAGGGACATGCGCCTTGCAGCCGGAAGGCGGCAAACCCGCCCCGGACATTGCATCCGCATTGCAGACTGCCCTGACCTTGCAGGCGTCGGTGGCCCGCGCCCGGCACTGCAACGGCATTGCACCTGGGTCCGGCCGGTGCGCGGTCGCCCGGCCCAGTTGGGTGATGACCATCGGCCCGGCGCATCGGCACCTCCGGCCCGCTGCGGGCGCCCGGCCCGGTTCGGCATGCTGGCACGCGTGGGCCGAGGGGGCCCGCGTGACGCCGCCAACCCGAGCGGCCAGGGGGTTCCATGGACGACGCCGTTGTGGCGCTGACGGCCGAGTCCGTCGCCAAGTCCTACTCGCGCCGCCGTCCACCGGCGCTCTCCGGCCTGGATCTCACGATCCCCAAGGGCTCCATCACGGCCCTGGTGGGCCCCAACGGGGCGGGCAAGTCCACCCTCATGAAGGCTTGGATGGGCTTCGAGCGCCCGTCGCGCGGCCGCGTCACGGTCGCCGGCGTTGACCCCTTCCGCTCCCGCCAGGCCGCCATCGCCCGGGTTGGCTACATCCCGCAGTCCACCGCGCTCTACCGCGCCCTCTCCGTTGACGATCACGTGGAGCTGGTGCGCACCTTCCGGCCCGCGATGGACATGGGGCTGGCGCGCCGCCGTCTCGATGACCTGGGGATCCCGCTGACGGCCCCCGCCGCCCACCTGTCCATTGGCCAGCAGGCGCAGGTCTCGCTGGCGCTGGTGCTGGCGTCGCGCGCCGAGATCCTGCTGCTGGACGAGCCGCTCGCCGCCCTGGACCCGCTCGCGCGCCGCGAGTTCCTGTACGTGCTGGTGGACGGCGTCCGATCCGCGGGCGCCACCGCCGTGCTGACGTCGCACGTGGTCACGGACGTGGAGCAGGCGTGCGACCGCCTGGTGATCCTGGGGGCGGGCCGCAAGCTCCTGGACGAGGATGTCGCCACCTCCATGGCCACGCACCGGATCGCTGCCGGGGCGCTGCCGTCGGACGCGCCGGGCACGGTCATCGCCTCCTTCCTGGGTCTCGGCGAGATCCTGACGCTGGTGGACGTGCAACCGGATGCCGGTGACCACCCGGCCCTGCGCCGGGCGACGTTCGAGGAGCTGATGCTGGGCTACCTTGCCGCGGGGCGCACCGGCCTCGCGCAGCGCCTCGCCGGCGGGAAGGGGCTCTCGTGATGCGCACGACGATCCTGCTCACGCTCAAGCAGCACCGGATGGTGCTCTGGCTGCTCGCCATCGGCACCGCCGTGCTGGCGCTGGCCACCGTCGTTGGGGACTGGGCCGTGGGTGCGCTCGTGGAGTCCGCCGAGTACAAGCGGTGCATGGCGCTCAGCGAGATCGACCCCGCCTGCGAGGCCCTGGGGGTGAAGTACACCCTTGCGATGATCGCGGTCGCGATTGGCGGTCTTGGGCCCTGGGTGCTCGTCATGCTCAGCGGCCTGCTGCTGGGCATTCCGCTGGTCGCGAACGAGATCGATCACGGCACCGCGGTGCTCGCGTGGAGCATGGCACCCAGCCGCAGCAGGTGGTTCATGACCCGGGTCGCGATCCTGGCAGTGGTGCTGGTCATCTGCGGCACGGTCCTCGCGTTCACCTCGACGCAGGCGTTCGTGGCGGGGCGAACGGATCGCCTTGACCCGAACCTGTCGTTTGACGCCGGGTCGATCTTCGGCTTCATGGTGCCCGTCCGAGGGCTCGTCGCCATGGCCGCGGGCATGTTCGTCGGGGCGCTGCTCGGGCGGCTCTTCCCCACGGTCATTGCCGGCACGGCCCTCGCCGCGGCGCTCCTGTGGGGCATCAACGGCTGGTCCGAGATGGACGTGCACAGCCTGCCGCCGCTCTGGCTGGGCGCCGCGGACGGCGAGCTGGCCCGGGGCTCCATCACGACGGACTGGTACGTCGGCGACCTTGAGACGGGCGAGATCATCACCCAGCAGGAGTTCTGGAGCCGCTACGAGGACCAGATGCAGACGCTCGACTGGTCCACGGTCGCCCAGTACTCCATGGGCATTCCGGGCAGCGTGGCGTCGGACATCCGTGGACGCCAGGCGGCCGTGCTGGTGCTTGCCGCGGACATCCTGCTCTTCGGAGCGCTGGTGCGCGTGGAGCGGCGCAGGCCGTACTGAGCGCCCACCCCCCGGTGCACCCTGCCGTCATCGCACAGGTATCCCTGTGCGGGAACATCAAGCGCACTTGACGTTTGATTGCAGGGTGCACTACCATGCCCCCACCGCAGGCCGCGTCCCGCCATGTACCCCAGACGCCTGCGGACCCAGGAG
>CAIYZX010000437.1 GCA_903930745.1 uncultured Chloroflexota bacterium
GGACTACATCGCGATCGCCCGCGTGGGGCATGGGGTCAACTCGCACTTCCTGAGCTGCCAGGCGGTCTTCGGACCCGTCGCCCTGTTCGCGCAGACCGGCTGGGGCGGCGTGTACATGGACCAGGAGCGCCAGGCTGCCGAGGTCACGGCCCAGCTCGAGCGCGTCGCCCGCGTCCTTGCCCTCGCGGATGTGTGGCCGGAGATCGCTCGTGCCGGCCACCGGCTGATCGTCGCCGAGAGCGTCTACAAGGGCATCAACCTCTGCACGTGGCTGGAGCTGGACGGGCGACCGCAGCCCGGCCTCCGGTCCATCCAGCGGAGCGGCGGCGGTGACAGCGCCCTGGCCCGCGCAGCCTCGCGCCTCCAGCCCAGCGCCCCAGGTGATACGGGGGCGGCAGGCAGCCTCGTCAACGTGGCCGTGGAGCTCGAGTGGGAGGAGATCGGGCAGGTCCGGCTCCAGGATGGCGCGCTCGCGTTCCCGGAGCGGCTGCCGAAGGACCCCGGCCTGTACCGGTTCCGCTTCGTCATCGCGGGGATGGAGCGGGTCTACGTGGGAGAGGCGTCGGACCTCCAGCGCCGCGCCGGCCACTACCGGATCGGCCACGCGACGGGCGCCACGAACAAGCGCCTCCACGACGCCATGCTGCGGCACCTCGCCGAGGGCGGAACCATCGCGATGGCGCTCGCGCTCGGTGGCGTTCTCACCATCGGCGGTGATGTCCAGGCGCTGGACGTGCGCCGCAAGGCATCACGCCTCCTCGCCGAGGCCGCCGCCCTGCACGCCATCCCGCAGGAGCGGCTCCTCAACCTCCCGGGGATCGGTGACCGCTGACGGTCACGACAGGGCAGAATCCTGGCCTGATACCGCACGGGACAGGAGGCGCCGGTGGACGTGACGCTGCGGACCGCCACGCTGGACGACGTTGACGCCATCGTGGCCATCTACCTGGCATCCGCAGAGCACCACGCTGCGCTGGCGCCCGAGGCGTATCGGGTCCCGGGCGTGGCGGCGCTCCACGCCCGGTTCCGCCGGATGCTGGAGCAGGCGGACCCTGCGGACCTCCACCTCGTGGCGGTCCTCGATGGCCAGGTCGTGGGCCAGCTGGACGCGTTTCGTGACGCGGCCGCCGGAGACGGCAACATGCGCCGGCCGCGGGCCACGGCCTACATTGGGATCGCGGTGGCGGATGGCTGGCGGGGTCGCGGAATCGGCACGCAGCTCATAGGGGCCGCCGAGCGGTGGGCGGTGGACCAGGGCATCGACGCGGTGTCCCTTGAGGTGGCGGCGGAGAACGCCGGCGCCAGGCGCCTGTACAGGCGGCTGGGCTACGTGCCCGCCACGGAGACCTTGATGAGGACGGTCCGGCCGGAGCCGGCTGCCGTGGTCCCCGGCATGAGCGTGGATGCGACCGAAGGACGGCTCCCGGTGGTCCAGGCGGCCACCCTGGGCGAGTGCTGGATGCGGGTGTCCGCCCTGGTGCTCCGGGCCGGCCGCGACACGCTGTACGACGGGCAGCCGATCAAGGAGATCGAGCGGCTGACGCTCTCGTCGGATGCCGTGGACCCGGACGACCCCGTCATCGCCCGCTTCGGTGACCCGGCATGGCTCGCCTGGATGCACCGCAATTTCTTCGACTACGCGGATGTCCCGGAGCTGGGCGACGCCGCGAGCTACGCCACCCGGCTCTTCGACTACGGCCGGACGGGACGCGACCAGGTCCGGTGGGTGATCGAGCGCCTGTTGGCCGATCCCAACGCCAAGAGCGCCGCGATCACCACGTTCCAGCCGCTCTCGGACACCTCGTACATCCCGTGTGTGAGCCTGCTGGACTTCTGGGTTCGGGACGAGGCCATCGACCTCGTGGTCTACGCGCACAGCCTGGACTTCGGGAAGAAGGCCTACGGGAACCTCGTGGAGCTGGCGCTGCTGCAGCGGATGGTCGCGGAGGGCACCGGCCGCCCAACGGGCTCGCTCACGATCCACGTGAAGTCCGCGCACATCTACGCGCCCGAGTACGCAGACATGGCGGAGCGCATCAGGGCCCACGCCGCCGGCTGACACTGCGGCAGTCCTTGTAGGGAGCCGGCCTCGTGGCCGGCCCCCTGCAAGATCCGGGTGCTGTCGCCGCGCGGAGCGAACCGGTGCGCCCTAGGGCTCCGGCGTGGCCTCGCCCTCCACGGGCCCGGCGCTGGCATCCGGCGTGGCCTCGCCCTCCACGGGCCTGGCGCCCATCAGGTCCTGCCGCAGGACCTCGGCACCCGAGGGATCAAGAGCCACCAGCGCCACGTCGGCACTCATGAGCGGACCCGGGATCCAGATCGCGAAGCGGCCATCGCTCACCGTGGCGATCCCTCCGTCGCCCGCCCCGCCGTCCACCCTGATCTGCGTCACGCCGGCCGGTGCGGTGCCCCAGATCATGCCGAGGTCCACGCCGTCGAAGCTCGTGCCCATGGCGCCGGTCACGAGGGAACCGCCCGGGGCGCTCTCGATGCCGCCGACGGCGAGGCCACCGTAGACGAAGCGGTCGCCGTCAAGCCTGACGAGGCAGTACCCCACCGTGTTCTCGTCTGCGAGGATGGCGATGCCGCCAGTGCCGTGCAGCTCCAGGCTCACCACGGGCGGAAGATCGGCAGGGGCCAGCGCCTTGGCGGGGGCCTCACCGACGCGCGTCGGCTCGGATCCGCTGCCGGTGGAGCCAATGGAGGTTGCGCCGCTCACGCAGGCGTTGCCCGCGGCCAGCAGCTGTGCGTCTGTCACGGCGCTGGGGCTGGCGCTCCACGCCAGTGTCGTGGTGGCCGGCCGGGCCAGGGTCCCCACCAGCAGCACGGTGGCGAGAGCGGCGGCGCCCACGGTCGCCAGCCCAAGCCGGCGTGGGCGGAAGGCGACCCGAACGGGCCGCACCTCGGTCTGCATGATCTGCTCCTTGATGGTGTCGAGGCGCGCGGCGTTGGGGGTCCACCCCTCCGCCGCGGTAAGCGGGTCCGCGCCCCGGATTCGTCGCTGCAGCTCATCCATCACCGGGTCTCCGTTCGCTCTACACCTGCTACATGTCCAGGAGCCAGATCAGTCTTTCCGCGTTCGGTCGAGGTCGGCCGGTCTGCCACGAGCCTGCCGCGCAGGCGGGACTTCGCGCGGTGCAGCCGGATCGAGGCGGCGTTCGGCGAGATCCCCAGGGCCACCCCGATCTCACGCGGCGCCAGCTCCTCCCACGCCCACAACCGGAGCACCTCCGCATCGGCCTCCGGCAACTCCGCCATGGCGGCTCCAAGCCGGGGATCGTCCCCGGCACCCCACGGCCTGCCGGGATCCACGCCTCGTTCGATGAGCGCAAGCCGCTCCAGGAGGCGTCCAAGCCTGCCGCTCGCCCGGCGGTGGTTGGCCAGCACCCGCCGGGCGGTGCCATACAGCCACGGCAGCTCGTCCCCCGCCGGGATGTCCGCGAGGCGACGCCATGCCGTGGTCATCACCTCCGCGAGCAGGTCCTCCACGACATCCGGTCTCACGCGCCGGGCGAGATACCGGGCAAGGGGGTCGCAGGCATGGGCGTAGAGGCGCTCAAACCGTAGTGCCCGGTCGCGCTCGTGCATCGCCATATGGTGATCATGTCCGGCTCGCCC
>CAIYZX010000438.1 GCA_903930745.1 uncultured Chloroflexota bacterium
GCTCTGCTCCGCGGTGAAGACGCCCTGCTCGCAGAAGACGTCGCACGAGACGGCGCGGCCCTGGGCGGCCACCGCCGGCAGCTGCTCATCGATGACGTGACGGACGTACGCCTCCGTCCCGTCCGGCCGCGCCCGGTACTCCGCCGGGACCGCGTGGGCGCCCAGGAACGTGGGCACCACCTCCACCGGGCCCTCCTCGCCCAGGCGGTGCGCCACCTCGACAAGCCGCAGCTCCGTGGCGAGGTCCAGGCCGTACCCGCTCTTCGCCTCGATGGTGGTCACGCCGTGACGGAGCATCTCGTCCAGCCAGCGCCGGCCGTGGGCCGCCAGCTGGTCCGCGGAGGCCGCGCGGGTGTTCGCGACGGTGGACAGGATCCCGCCGCCCGCCGCAAGGATGTCCATGTACCCCGCGCCGTTCTGGCGCAGGACCAGCTCGCCCTCGCGGGAGCCCGCGAACAGCAGGTGCGTGTGCGGGTCCACGAGACCCGGCGTCACCACGCCGCCCTCCGCGTCCAGGCGCGCGAACCTCGCGAGCGAGTAGCCGCTCATCTCCAGGCCGTGCTCCACGCGGTCGCGCGGGCCAACGCCCACGATGCGCCCGTCCCAGCAGGCAACCACCGGGGCGGAGGGGGCGCCGGGTCCGCCCGCGTCCTTGGCGTCCAGCAGCGCAAGGGCGCCCTGGAGCGGGCCGCGGTGGAGGCCGCCCGCGAGCGTGGCGACCTGCGAGGCGCCGTGGATCAGGAGGCCGGGGGCGTCTGCGTGGGCGCGTCCGCCCTCGATCACCCGGAGCGGCACGGGCGCGCCGTCAGCGGGGACCCCGGGCGGCGGCGAGGCGCAGCTCCAGGGCCATCAGCGGGTCGAAGTCGCGGAGGCGGATGGCCGCGGCGGCGCCCGCGAGGCGCTCCTGCAGCGGCAGGGTGGCCGGGACGCCCGCGGCGGTGGCGACGTCCAGCAGCGCGGCGGAGGGAACGAGGCCGATGAGCTCCGACTCGGCGAGGCTGACGCCGTCCTCGGCGGCCAGCTCCTCCACGGCCTGCCACGCGCGCCAGAGGGACGTGGTGCGGAAGTCCAGGAGGTTCATGGAGACCTGCGCGCGTACCGGGTGGCCGCGCTCCGGCTCCTCCACGCGGAAGCCGTTGGCCTGCAGGCGGGGAAGGCCGCCGCCGGACTCGCGCACGCGCCGGGCGATCCGCTTGGCCAGCTCCACGTCCTCTGAGTCCAGGTTGATGTTCCACGCGATGAGGAACGGGCGGGCGCCAACGGCCATGGCACCCAGCGTGGGATGGAGTTGCTTCGGCCCGAAGTCCGGCTCGCGGCCGGGCTGGCCGATGTCCTCGCGGAGACCCTCGTACTGGCCGCGCCGCACGTCCGCGAGCTTCACCCGCTCCGGGCGCGTCGCGGCATTCGCGTAGAGGTAGACCGGCACGTCGTGGCGCTGGGCCACGCGGGCGCCGAAGTCACGCGCCAGGGCGATGCAGTCCGCGAGCGACGTGTCACCCAGGGGCACGAACGGGACGACGTCCACGGCGCCGATGCGCGGGTGCTCGCCCACCTGGTGCGCCATGTCCACCTGCGACTCGGCCTCGGCCACCAGGCGCTCAAGCGCCTCGCAGACCGCCTCGTGCTCGCCCGCGATCGTGAAGACGGAGCGGTTGTGGCTGGGGTCACTGGTGCGGTCCAGGAGATAGATCCCGGCCACGGACGTGAGGGCGTCCGCCATCCGCTCGACGACGTCGAGACGGCGGCCCTCGGAGACGTTCGGAACGCTTTCAACCAGCACGTGCCGATCCTACAGCCCACCGGGCGGCGCAGGAACCCGCGCGTGCAATCCACGGGCGCCGCGGCACCGAAACGGACGCTGGAACCCGTCCCGCGCCCGCCACCTTCCTGCACCAGCGAGAACCAGATGACCGAGACCGCAGCTCCCGCCGCTCCCCTGGTCGCCAGCCCCGCCGCGGCCACCCCCACCGTCACGATCACGCCCCGCGACAACGGCTCCTACAAGGTGACCGGTCCGGTGACGATCGCCGACACCGCCGGCAACACCTGGCCCATCGCCGAGGGCAGGGCGGTCTTCCTCTGCCGGTGCGGCCACTCCGCGACCAAGCCGTTCTGCGACGGGTCCCACACGTCGGCAGGCTTCGAGAGCGTCGTGCGAGCCCCCGTCCCGGAGGTCTGACGCCGCGGCGGGCTATGCTCCGCCGTCATGACCGAGCGACCCGCCAGCCTCCTCCGCCACCCGGACTTCCTCAAGCTGTGGACCGCGGAGACCGTCTCGGTCTTCGGCTCCCAGGTGACACAGCTCGCGATCCCGCTGATCGCTGCCACCGTGCTCAAGGTGACACCCTTCGAGTTCGGCCTGCTGACCACCCTGGAGATGCTGCCGTTCATCGTGCTGAGCCTGCCCGCGGGCGTCTGGGTTGACCGCCTCCGCCGCCGGCCCATCCTGGTGGCCGCGGACCTGGGCCGGGCGCTCGTCATCGCCAGCATTCCGCTTGCCTTCCTGTTCAACGCCCTGACGATCTGGCAGCTCTACGCGGTGGGGCTCGTGGCGGGATCGCTCACGGTCTTCTTCGATGTGGCCTACCAGAGCTACCTGCCATCCGTGGTGGACCGGGACCAGCTCGTGGACGGCAACGGGAAGCTGGAGATCACACGCTCCGCCTCGCAGATCCTGGGGCCGGGCCTCGCCGGCGTCCTCATCGGCTGGCTCAAGGCGCCGCTGGCGATGGTGCTGGACTCCCTCTCCTATCTCTGGTCCGCGGCGTTCCTGTTCGCGATCCGCCGCCCGGAGCCCGCGCTGCCGGCTCATGACGAGGCGGCCCACGGCCCGCGTCCATCCATGCGCCAGGAGATCGGCACCGGTCTGCGCTACGTCTCAGGCCACCGGTGGCTCCGCTCCATCGCCGCCACCACCGGCACCTCCAACCTCTTCGGCAGCCTGTCCGGCGCCATCCTCGTCCTGTACCTCGTCGCGGAGCGCCACCTTGGCGCCGAGGCCATCGGCTTCGCCTTCTCCGTGGGCTCGATTGGGGTCATGGCAGGCGCGCTCACCACCGCGCGGATCACGGAGCGGGTTGGCGTTGGCCGGATGCTGGTGGCCATGGCCGTGGGCTTCTCGCTGGCCGGCCTGCCCGTCGCCTTCGCGCCCGAGGAGCTCACCTGGTGGGCGGTGGCCGCCTCCGGGATCCTCGCGGGGTTCTGCGGCGTGGGCTGGAACATCAACCAGGTCTCGCTGCGGCAGGCGATCACACCGCCGCGCATGCAGGGCCGGATGAACGCCACGATGCGGTTCATCGTGTGGGGGACGATGCCGGTGGGCTCGCTCCTCGGTGGCGTCCTGGGCGGGGTCATCGGGCTCCACGCGACCATCGTGGTGGGCGCGCTGGGCGGGCTCGTGGCGTTCCTGCCCGTGACCCTGTCCCCGGTGCGGTCCATCCGGACGATGCCGGAGCCC
>CAIYZX010000439.1 GCA_903930745.1 uncultured Chloroflexota bacterium
CGGCGATCTCACCACAATCCATCCGATCGCCGCGGGCGATATGTACGGCGTGGACGGCATCGATCACCTCATGGCCCCCGGGCAGGTGCGCCGCGTCATCGCGGGCTCCTATCCGTCCGGGCCGTCCTCTGCCACGCCGCCCAGGGTGGTGAGCGCGATCGAGGCCAACGAGATCGAGGCCTACAACATCCCGTCCGGGATCCTGTTCCAGCTCCACCGCGCCTCCGCGGTGGGCCAGCCCGGCGTCCTGACGAAGGTGGGCCTGGACACGTTCATGGATCCGCGCCGCCACGGTGGCCGGATGAACGCGAAGACCACCGAGAACATCGTCAACGTGGTGGACTTCGACGGCGAGGAGTGGCTCTATCTCCGCTCCTTCAAGCCGGACGTGGCCATCATCCGCGCCACGACCGCGGACGAGTTCGGCAACCTGACCTCCGAGGACGAGGGCGCGCCCCTGGGCGTCCTGGACCAGGCGCTGGCCGCGCACAACAACGGCGGCTTCGTCATCGCCCAGGTGAAGCGCCTGGCGAAGGGGCGGACCCTGCCCGCGCAGGCCGTCCGGGTCCCCGGGATCCTGGTGGACGCGATCGTCCTCGCGCCGGACCAGCTGCAGACCACGCAGACGCAGCTGCTCCCGGAGGCCGCCGGCCACTACCGCGCACCGGTGTCCGCGCTGGAGCTGGCGGAGTGGGGTCCGGAGAAGGTCATCGCGCGCCGTGCCGCCATGGAGCTGCGCGACGGCGAGGCCGTGAACCTTGGCTTTGGCATCTCCGCGCTGGTGCCCCGGATCCTCCTGGAGGAGGGCCATGACGGCGCCGTGACCTGGGTCATCGAGCAGGGGGCCGTGGGCGGCGTGCCGTTCCTTGGCTTCGCCTTCGGCTGCGCCCAGAACCCGGACGCGCTGATGCCCTCGCCGGACCAGTTCCAGTACCTGCAGGGTGGCGGCTTCGACCGCGCGATGCTCTCGTTCCTGGAGGTGGACGCGGACGGCTCCGTCAACGTCTCCCGCCTGGGCATCCGGCCGCACGTGACGGCGGGCGTGGGCGGCTTCGTGGACATCACGGCTCGCGCCAAGCGGATCGTCTTCTCCGGGTACTTCACCGCGGGCGCCAGGGTGGCCATCGAGGACGGCCGCGTGGTGATCACGAAGGAGGGCAAGTCCCAGCGCTTCGTCCGCGAGCTGCAGCACGTGACGTTCAGCGGCCGCCGCGCCCACGAGCTGGGCCAGGAGGTGGTCTTCGTGACGGAGCGGTGCGTGATCCGCCTGCTGCCCGAGGGCCTGACGGTCACGGAGATCGCCCCCGGCATCGACCTTGCGCGCGACATCCTGGGCCAGACCGCCCTGGAGCTGCGCGTGAGCCCGGACCTGCGCGAGATGGATGCGGCGCTCTTCAGCCCGGCACCGTTCGGGCTGCAGCTCCGGGAGCGTGGCGCGTGACGCCCGTGGCCCAGCCGGGCTTCCTCCTGGACGTGGACGGCGGCATCGCCACGCTCACGATCAACCGCCCCGAGAAGCTCAACGCCATGACCCCGGAGATGCTCCGCGGCCTGGAGACGATGCTGGGCGAGATCGAGGCGGACGAGTCCATCCGCGTGGTCGTCGTCACCGGCGCCGGCGAGAAGGCGTTCTGCGCGGGCGCGGACATCAACGCCTGGTCCGCGCTTGCACCTATCGACATGTGGCGCACCTGGGTTCCCCTGGGCCACCGGGTCATGGACCGGCTCGCGGGGCTGCGCCAGCCCACGATCGCCGCGCTCAACGGGATCGCCTTCGGTGGCGGCCTGGAGATCGCCCTCGCCTGTGACCTGCGCATCGCCGCGGAGACGGTGCGGGTGGCGGCGCCGGAGGTGGGCATCGGCACCATCCCGGGGTGGGGGATGACCACGCGGCTGGCGAACGTAGCCGGCCCCGCGCGCGCGAAGCAGATGATTCTCTCGGGCGAACCCGTGGGCGCCGCCCGCGCGGAGGCGTGGGGCGTCCTGTCCGAGGTGGTCCCCGCGGACGAGCTGCAGGCCGCCACCCGGCGCCTCGCGGAGCGCATCGCCGCCCAGGCCCCGGTCGCCGTCCAGCTGGCCAAGCAGCTGGTGGACGGGCTCCGGCCCCGCGTCCCGGCCTCCCTCGAGGCCCTGGGCAGCGGCGTGGCCGCCTTCACGGACGACGCGGTTGAGGGACTTGCGTCATTCAATGAGCGACGTCCGGCAAGGTTCGAGGGGTCCTGATGGACGTGGCCTTCGACACCGGCCTGAGCGTGCAGGTCGCGCACACGAGCGCGCAGCCGCATCCCCACGCAGAACGTGTGGCGGTCTTGAGTCTGCTGCTATCGTGTGCACGCCCGGAACGCCCACGTCGAGCTGTGGGAAGCCGGTCGGGTGATGAGGAGATCAGCCCGACACTTGGAGCGCCAGGAGGTGCACCAGGGCGATAGTGGCGATGCCGGATCGGTCGCGTGCGAGACGCGCACGCGACGGGAAGCAGTATCTGTGAGGAACGAGAGTAGATGAATCGTAGTCGGATCACGCTCGCTGCCCTGTCCGTGGCAGCGGTCATCGTCAGCGCCTGCGGCGGCAGCACGGCCACCCCGGCCCCGGCGAGCAAGCCCACCCTGGCGTTCATCGCCCAGATGCAGAACCCGTCCCAGGCCTTCTCCTGGAAGATGTACCAGAAGAACGCCGAGAAGTACGGCTTCAACGTCATCAACCTTGACAACAAGGGCGACGTCCAGACCCAGACCGCCGCGATCAACGACGCCGTGGCCCAGAAGGTCGCCGCGATCGCGATCAACCCGGTCGACGAGGCCGGCTACGTCCCGGCGACCAAGGCCGCCATGGCCGGCGGCGTCGTCGTCTGCCTCTCCATGGTCCCGGCCGCCGAGAACGCGGCCGACGGCTCCAACTGCGCCGTCTCCGTGGACGACATCCTCGGCGGCCAGACCGCTGCGGACGCGATCATGAAGGCCTTCCCGAACGGCGCCACCGGCGTCGAGATCGGTGGCCAGGCCGGCCACGTTGCGGCGAACAACCGCCACACCGGCTTCACCAAGGGCATCGAGGGCAAGAACATCACCGTTCTTGACTACAAGAACCCGTCCGCGTGGGACACGGCACAGGCCCAGGCCATCGCCGAGGACATGATCACCAAGTACGGTGACAAGATCCAGTTCATCTTCTGCCACTGGGACAACGGCGCCACGGGCATCATCAACGCCCTCAAGGCCGTCAACGCAGACTGGGCGAACAAGGTCATGATCGTTGCCGTGGACGGCAACAAGACCGGCTTCGCGCAGGTCGAGAGCTGGCCGAACTACATCTCCATCGCCCAGAACGCCGAGACCATCACCTCCAAGGTGATGGAGCAGTCGATGCTCTTCATCAAGAAGGATCCGGCCGCGGTCAAGACGAACATCATCCCGTTCGACGTGATCACCAAGGACACCATCAAGAACTTCACCGCTCCTGAGTGGTA
>CAIYZX010000440.1 GCA_903930745.1 uncultured Chloroflexota bacterium
CTACTGCGCCCGCCAGGCGATGGACCAGGCCGGGCTCCCCGGCCGCTTCGACGACGACATGGCGGCCCACGCGGGCGTCATCCTGGGCTCCGGCCTCGGCGGCGTCTCCACGCTGTTCGACAACGTGCTCGTGATGGCGGAGCGGGGTCCGGACCGGATCTCGCCCTTCTTCGTGCCCATGGGCATCGCCAACGTGGGTGCGGGTCAGGTTGCGATCATGAGCGGCGCCATCGGCCCCAACTTTGCCACCGTGTCCGCCTGCGCCACCGGCGGCCACGCGCTGGGTGAGGCGTGGGAGACGATCCGCCGCGGGGACGCGGACCTGATGCTCGCGGGCGGCGTCGAGGCCGCGATCCACGAGGCCACGGTGGGCGGCTTCTCCTCGATGAAGGCGCTCTCCACCCGCAACGACGACCCGGCAGGCGCCTCGCGCCCGTTCGACAAGGGCCGTGACGGCTTCGTCATCGGCGAGGGCGGTGCGGTCCTGGTCCTGGAGGCCCTGGAGCATGCCGAGGCCCGCGGGGCCACCCCGCTGGCGGAGCTCATCGGCTACGGCGCCACCGCGGACGCCTCGCACATCACGCTGCCGGCCCCCGGCGGCATGGGAGCGGTCCGGGCGGCCCGCCGAGCGCTGGAGAAGGCGGGCGTTGACCCGTCCGAGATCGCGCACGTGAACGCGCATGCCACCTCCACGCCCGAGGGCGACAAGGCCGAGCTGATGGCGATCCGCACGATCTTCGGCGACCACGCGCCCAACGTGGCCGTGACCGCGAACAAGTCCATGCTGGGCCACACGCTGGGTGCCGCCGGCGCCGTTGAGGCCATCGCCACGATCATGGCGATCCGCGACGGCGTGGTGCCGCCCACGATCAACCTGGGTGACCCGGACGACCACGCTGCGGGCCTGGACCTGACCCCCAACACCGCATCGCGCCGGGACATCCGCACGGCGGTCAGCAACTCGTTCGGCTTCGGCGGCCAGAACACCGCGCTCGTCCTCCGGAGGTGGGAGGCATGACCGACCAGCAGGGCCCGCGCGAGGAGCGCGTGCCGGAGCCCGAGGGTCTCGAGGAGCGCGCCCTCCACGACCCGGTCCCGGTTGGCCCGGGCGCCACGGGTCCCGGCGCGTCCGCCGCCAAGGGGGCCCAGGCGGCCGCCGCGGACGGCGGCACCGCTGCGCTGCTCGCGCTGGTGGACAAGCTGACCGCGGTCCTCGAGAAGAGCGACCTCGGCGAGCTGGAGCTCACCGCGGGCGAGACCTCCATCATCGTCCGGTCGCCCGCGGCGATCGAGAAGGCCGTGGCGTACGCCGCCGCCGCTCCGGCCGCAGCCGCCGACGCCGTCCACGCCGATGCCCCGGGAGCCGCCCCGGTCCCGGTCGCCCAGGCCCCCGCCGCCGTCCCGGCCGGCGCCCCCGCGCCCGCCAGGCCGTCCGTGAAGGCGCCGCTCACCGGGATCTACTACGGGGCCCCCTCGCCGGGCGCCACGCCGTACCTCAAGGTGGGCGACCACGTGTCCGTTGGCCAGATCATCGGCCTCATCGAGGCGATGAAGCTGTTCAACGAGATCAAGAGCGACCTCGCGGGCCGCGTCGTCAGGATCTGCGCCGAGAACGGCGCGCTCGTCAAGGCGAAGTCGCCGCTCATCGAGGTGGAGCCGGCATGACGGTCTCGTCCCAGCGCTCCGTCAGGCTCACCGGCTGGGGGCGCTACGCCCCGGCGCAGGTGCTCACCAACGCGGACCTCGAGCGGATGGTTGACACCTCCGACGAGTGGATCGTCACACGGACCGGCATCCGCGAGCGCCACGTCGCAGCGGCCCACGAGACCACGGCGTCCATGGGTGCCATCGCCGGCCTCCGCGCGATCCACACCGCCGGCCTCCAGCCGGACGACATCGACCTCATCATCGTCGCCACCCTCTCCCCGGACCACTGGATGCCGTCCACGGCGGCCCTGGTCAAGGAGGCCATCGGCAACACGCGAGCCCCCGCCTTCGACGTGGCCGCCGCCTGCTCCGGCTTCGTGTACGGGTACGCCACGGCGTCCGCGTACATCGGCGCCGGCCTGGCGAGCAATGTCCTGGTCATCGGTGCGGAGCTGCTGACGCGGTACCTGGACTACACGGATCGCGGGACCTGCATCCTCTTCGGTGACGGCGCCGGCGCCGTGGTCCTGTCCGCCAGTGACGAGCCCACCTCCACGGTGGGGATCGAGCTGACGACGGACCCGCAGGGCGCGTACATGATCTGGCTGCCGGCAGGCGGCTCCGCCAGCCCGCCCTCCGCGGAGACCGTCGCCCGCGGCGAGCACAAGATCCGCATGGAGGGCAGGGAGACGTACCGGTTCGCCACGCGGACGCTCGCGTCCACGGCGCTGGCCGCCGTCGCGAAGGCGGGCTGGACCCAGGACGAGGTGGACCTGATCATCCCGCACCAGGCGAACGCCCGAATCATCGAGGCGGTGGCGAAGGGCCTGGACCTGCCGATGGACCGGATCTTCGTCAACCTGGACCGCTACGGGAACACCTCGGCGGCGTCCGTGCCGATCGCGCTCACGGAGGCCGTGGCCGAGGGGCGCGTGAAGCCCGGCGACAAGATCGTCTTCGTGGCGTTCGGCGCCGGGTTCACGTCGGGTGCCGTCGCCCTGGAGTGGACCGAGGACCCGGCACGGGCCCGCGACGCGGACCAGGTGGTCCGGCCGGAGCACGTCACGGTGCGCAAGCCCGTGGACTGGGATTCCGTGGACCCCATCCCCCCGGTCCTCGCCGAGGTGCTCGCGAAGCCGCTCCCCGGCCACATGGACCTCTCCGACGTGGTGCCCGGCGAGCCCGAGCACGCCCACGCGCACGCCCCCGACTGACCGCCCCGCCGCCCCCGCCACGCCCAAGGCACAACAGGAGCAGGAACCCATGATCGATCTGTCCGGCAAGACCGCGCTGGTCACCGGTGGCTCGCGCGGCATCGGCCGGGCGATCGCGCTCCGGCTGGCCGCCCAGGGTGCGGACGTCGCGCTCAGCTACAAGGGCAGCACCGCCGCCGCCGAAGCCACCGTGGCCGAGGTGGAGGCCCTTGGCCGCCGCGCCGTCGCGATCCAGGCGGACGCCCGGAGCCAGGAGGGTGCCGAGGCCATGGTCAAGGCCACCCTCGAGGCGTTCGGCCGCATCGACATCCTCGTCAACAACGCCGGCATCACCCGCGACAACCTGATCATGCGGATGGGCCCGGACGAGTGGTCCGACGTGATCGACACCAACCTGTCCGGCGCGTTCTACGCGTTGAAGGCCGTGACCCGTCCCATGCTCAAGGCCCGCGGTGGCCGGATCATCAACATCACGTCCGTCTCCGGCCAGGCCGGGCAGATGGGCCAGGCGAACTACAGCTCCGCCAAGGCCGGCCTCATCGGCCTCACCAAGGCGGCGGCCCGCGAGCTCGCGTCGCGCAACATCACGGTCAACGCCGTGGCCCCGGGCTTCGTCCTCACGGACCTCACCCAGGACCTGCCGGACGCCCTGAAGACGGAGCTGACCGCGCGCACGCCGCTCGGCCGCTTCGGCACGCCCGACGAGGTCGCCTCCGCCGTGGCGTTCCTGGCGTCGGACGAGGCCTCGTACATCACGGGCCAGGTGCTCGCGGTGGACGGCGGCCTCGTGATGATGTAGTCCGCGCCCCATGCCGTTCACCGTTGAGGAGACCTCCATCCCGGAGGTCCGTCTCGTCCGCCCCAAGCGCTTCGGTGACGACCGCGGCTGGTTCGCGGAGCTGTGGCAGCACGATCCCTTCGAGGCTCTCGGGCTGCCTGCCGTCATCCGCCAGGTCAACCAGTCGCGCTCCGCCAAGGGCGTGGTCCGCGGCCTCCACTTCCAGTGGGACCCCCCGCAGGCCAAGCTGATGCGCGTGGTCCGCGGTCGCGCGTTCATGGTGGCCGTGGACATCCGACCGGGCTCGCCCACGCTGGGCCAGGTGGTCACCGTGGAGGGGTCCGACGACGAGCCGGTCTGGTTCTGGGCGCCGGCGTCCTTCGCGCGCGGCTTCTGCGCCATGGCGGACGTGACGGAGATCGAGTACTTCTGCACCAGCCAGTACAACCCGGCGTGCGAGTCCGGCATCCGCTGGGATGACCCGGCGCTCGGCATCCCGTGGCCGGAGCTTCCCGACGCCCCGCGGCAGCTCTCCGGCAAGGACGCCGCCGCCGGCACGCTCGCGGACTGGCTGGCCCGCCCGGAGGCGGAGCGCTTCCGCCACCACTGATGTCACGCAGGCTCCACGCTGGGGGGTACTACCTGTGAACAGGACCTTTGGCGGGCATCCGCACCGGCCGCCGGGTGCAACCATCCGCGACGTGGTACGCCCATCTCCCGAGCCTGCCTCTCGCGCGCGACCCGCGGTCGACAGACCGGCTGCGGCGGGCCTCCGCCTGCCCATCGCCACGGCGATCGTGCTGCTCGCGGCTGGTGGCGTGGGCTGGGTCGCCGTAGGCGGGTTCCACTCTGGCCTCGAGATGGTCGTCGCCTTCTCCGTGACCACCGGCGTCACCCTGCTGCTCACCAGCCTGGTCAGGCGACGTGCTCGCGTCGCCGAGGGACGCCGCATCGGCCAGCTGGACGTCATCCAGCAGGCGGCCCGCCGGCTCTCGTCCAGCCTCACGCGCGAGGAGGTTGGCCAGGCGGTGGTGGAGGAGACCAGCCGCGTCATCGCGTACCACAACGCCCGCGTCTACCTCCTGGAGCCGCCGGACCAGCTCGTC
>CAIYZX010000441.1 GCA_903930745.1 uncultured Chloroflexota bacterium
GCACGTCGTCAACTGCACGGGCATGTGGGCGCGCGAGCTGGGTGCCCAGGACGACGTGGCGATCCCGCTCCACGCCGCGGAGCACTTCTACCTCGTGACCGAGGAGATCCCGGCGCTCACCCCGGACCTCCCCGTCCTGCGGATGCCGGACATCGCCACGTATGTCCGCAACGAGGCGGGCAAGCTGATGGTGGGCTTCTTCGAGCCCGGCGCGAAGCCCTGGGCCACCCACGGCATCCCGGAATCGGACGGCTTCATCACGCTGCCGGCGGACTGGGACCACCTGGAGCCCCACATCCTGGCGGCCGCGAAGGCAATCCCCGTCTTCGGCCAGGTGGGCATCCAGCTCTTCTTCAACGGACCCGAGAGCTTCACGCCGGACGACCGCTACGTGCTTGGCCCGGCGCCCCAGCTGGACGGCTACTGGGTGGCCGCGGGCTTCAACAGCGTGGGCTTCGCGAGCGGCGGTGGGGCCGGCAAGGCCGTGGCGGACTGGATCGTGGACGGGCGGCCGCCGATGGACCTCTGGGAGGTGGACATCCGCCGGTTCATGCCGTTCCAGCGGAACCGGCGCTACCTGAACGAGCGGACCACGGAGACCCTGGGCCTGCTCTACGAGATGCACTGGCCGTTCCGCCAGGTCACCACGGCGCGAAACGTCCGCAAGAGCCCGCTCCACGACCGGCTCGCCGCCCGCGGTGCCTGCTTCGGCGAGGTGTACGGCTGGGAGCGCGCCAACTGGTACGCGCCCGAGGGCGTGGCGCCGGAGTACGAGTACAGCTACGGCCGCCAGAACTGGTTCCCGTACAGCGCGGACGAGCACCGCGCGGTGCGCGAGAACGTGGCCCTCTTCGACCAGACGTCCTTCGGCAAGCTCCAGGTGGCGGGGCGTGACGCGGCGCGCGAGCTGAACCGGATCTGCACGGCGAACGTGGACGTGGAGCCGGGCCGGATCGTCTACACACAGTTCTGCAACGAGCGGGGCGGCGTGGAGGCGGACGTCACGGTCACGCGGCTCGCGGAGGACCGCTTCCTGGTGGTCACCACCGGGACCCAGACGCAACGCGACCTGGACTGGCTGCGGAAGAACGTGGACCCGGATGCCCGCGTCACCCTGACGGACATGACCAGCGCGGAGGCCGTGATCTCCATCATGGGGCCGCGCTCGCGCGCGCTCCTGCAGAGCGTCACGGACGCGAACCTCGCCAACGAGGCCTTCCCGTTCGGGACGGCGCGCGAGATCGACCTCGGGTTCGGCTTCGCACGCGCGGCCCGCACCACGTACGTGGGCGAGCTGGGCTGGGAGCTGTACGTGCCCATGGAGTTCGCGGCACACACGTACGACACGCTCGTGGAGGCGGGCCGGGCCTTCGACCTGCGCCACGCCGGGTACCACGCGCTCAACAGCCTGCGCATGGAGAAGGCGTACCGCCACTGGGGCCACGACATGAGTGACGAGGACTCGCTGCTCCAGTCCGGCCTCGGCTTCACGGCGGCCTGGGGGAAGCCGGGCGGGTTCATCGGCCGGGACGCGCTCCTGCGCGAGCGCGATGCCGAAGGTGGCCTGGACCGCCGCCTCGCCGTGTTCGTCCTCGATGACGCGGAGCCGCTGATGTACCACAACGAGCCCGTCTGGCGGGACGGGGCGCTGGTTGGGCGCATCAC
>CAIYZX010000442.1 GCA_903930745.1 uncultured Chloroflexota bacterium
CAACGCCCCGGCGGTGAGCACACCGCCCCGGTGGTGCTCGCATCGCCCCGGTGGTGCTCGCACTGCCAGTCGAATGCACGGCCCCGCACCCGCTGCGGGGCCGTTTCGATTCCCGCGGCCTGGGCCCAACGGGGCCGCAGGGCGGGCGGGCCGTAGACTGGCCACGTGCGCATCGTCTCCCTGACCCCCTCCGCCACCGAGATCCTCTTCGCCCTTGGCCTGGACGAGGAGGTGGTTGGCGTCTCCGCGCGCTGCGACACGCCGCCCGAGGTGGTGGCGCTGCCCCGCGTGACGTCCGGCGCGGGCCTGCGCGTGGAGCGGATCCTGGACCTGGAGCCGGACCTCGTGGTCCTTGGCGGCGAGGGCCCGGCCGAGTGGGCGCGGCAGGTGCGGGACGCCCTCGAGGCGGATTCGGCCGATGCCGAGGTGCTGGTCCTCAACCCCATCTCCGTGGAGGGGATCTTCAACGCCATCTCCACGGTGGGCGCCATGACGGAGGCCGAGGACGCGGCCCTGGACGTGGTGGAGGAGCTGCGCGAGCGGCTGCGTGCCGTGGAGGAGATCGTCATGGGGCGGCGCGATGGCGGCTTCGAACCCCCGCGCCTCGTGGCCCTGGACTCGCTGGACCCGCTGCGCGCCGTTGGCCTCTGGGTCCCGGACCAGGTCCGCCTGGCCGGCGGCTGGGAGCTGCTGGGTCACGAGGGGGCCGCCTCCGCGCCCGTGACGTGGGACGCCGTGGCGGAGGTGGACCCGGAGATCATCGCGCTGATGCCGGACGGGCAGGACCTGGGCGGTGCGCTCACGGCCTGGATGCGCGCGGGCGAGCCGGCCGGGTGGCGGGACCTGCACGCGGTGCGGGCACACCGGGCGTACCTGCTGGACGGCCGCCTGTTCAGCCGCCCGGGGCCGGGCGTGGTGGACGGGATCGAGGCGCTGGCGGAGCTCATCGACCCCGTGGCGTTCGACGGGATGGCCCCGCCGGACTCCTGGACGCCGATCCCCTGACGGTTCCGCCGACGACGACCTGCCGCTGCGCCACCGATGACCTACCGGACCCGCTTCGACTGCCTGTTCTGCGGGCGCACCCATGACGTGCGCGGCGCGGACGATCTCGAGGGCTGGGCGTGGTTGTGCCCGGAATGCCTGGGCAAGGCCGCCACGAGCCGCTTCCTCAAGGACCGGCTGCGGACGGGTCTGGCGGCGCGGGCGGCGTCGAAGGCGGCAGCCGATGCCGTCGGCGAACCGGCGACGCAGGCCGCGAGCACCGCCGCCCCGACCGCGCCCGCCGCATCGGTGCGCCCCGCCGCGGGCCGCCTGGTCCACCGCGCCTTCCCGGACGACTGGTTCCTCCGCCGCGGCGCCTTCGAGCGTGGCGCCATCCACGACGCCGCCTGGGCCGCGGAGCTTGACATGGTCACGCGCTGGCTGGATTCGCTCCCGCTCACGGGCCGCATCGAGGAGCCCGCCGCCGGCTCCGGCTTCTTCTCGCCGCTCCTCGCGGAGAAGGGCGAGCTCCACGCCTCGGACAGCGACGGTGCCGCCCTGGACCTCGCGCGCTCACGCCTCCTCGCGCATCGCCTCCGCGCGCACCTGCACACCGCGGATCCCTGGGCCGCCCCGGCGCCCGGTGACGAGGCGGACGGGCTGGTGGCCTCGTTCCTGCTGGGCCGCGTCCGCGGCGCGGGCCTGGATCCCGCCGCCTCCGCCCTCGCGCGCCGCCTCCGCCCCGGTGGCCTCCTCGCGGTCATCGAGCTGCGGCCGGACCCCGCGGGCGGCCCGCCCCCCGGCGCGGCCTGGGTCTTCCACGAGCCCTCGGTCCTCCACGCGGCACTCGTCCGCGCGGGCTTCTCGGACCTGCGGCCCACCACCACCGGCCGCTTCTTCGCCACGCTGACCGCCACGCGCTCCTGACCCGCCGTGACCCGACCGGCGAGAGACCGCCCCCGCTCGCGCCCGCGGGGACCCGCACACCCCGGTGCTATCCTCCGCGCACCATGACGCCCCTTGCCGACACCACCGTCGCCTGCGTGGGCTCCGGGATGATGGCCGAGGCCATGCTCGCGGGCCTCCTGCGCAGCGGTCTCGTCACCCCGGACCGCATCGTCGCCAGCCACCCCCGCGCCGAGCGCCGCGCCGCCCTGGAGCACGCCCTGGGCATCCGGGTCGTGACCTCCAACACGGAGGCGGTCAGGGATGCGGACGTCATCCTGCTCGCGGTGAAGCCGCAGATGCTGGCCAAGGTTGGCCGGGAGATCGGGCCGCACCTGCGCGATGGCCAGGTGGTCCTGTCCGTGCTCGCAGGCCCCACCAGCGCGGCGCTTGTCGCCACGCTCAATCACAGCCAGGTCGTCCGGGCGATGCCCAACACCCCCGCCCGCATCGGCGAGGGGATGACCGTCTGGTACGCCACGCCGGCCTGCACCCCTGAGCAGCGCGCACAGGCGAAGGCCTTCCTGGGTGTCCTCGGTGCGGAGCTGGAGGTGGAGGACGAGAAGTTCGTCGCCATGTCCACCGCGGTCTCCGGCACGGGCCCGGCCTACGTGTTCCTCGTGATGGAGGCGCTGATCGACGCCGCCGTCCACCTGGGCTTCCCGCGCCACATCGCGCACGACCTCGTGATCGAGACCCTGGAGGGGTCCACCAAGTTCGCGCGCCAGTCCGGCGACCACCCGGCGGTGCTGCGCAACATGGTCACCTCGCCCGCGGGCACCAGCGCGGCGGCCATCCACGAGCTGGAGTCCGGCCGCCTCCGCACCGTCCTCTCCGAGGCGGTCTGGGCTGCGTACCGGCGCACCGTGGAGCTGGGCGACCAGATGGAGGCCCAGCTCACCAAGGACTCGCCGAAGGACGCCTCGAAGGGCAGGTAGCCCGAGGGCTCCCTCCGCGCCCCGGCCGAGGGCTCAGGCCTTCGCGGCCAGCTGCGCCTCCAGTGCGGCCACCTTCGAGAGCAGCTGGTTCAGCGCCTCGTCCTGCGCCGCCAGGTGCCGCTGGATCTGCTCGGCCTCGTGGAACGTGGCCTCCGCGTCCTTGTAGGTCATCTCGGACCGGCGGTCCGCGGCCTGGCCCATGATCTGCTGCCCAACCATGATCACGGACAGCATCACCAGCTGGATGAACGTCTGGCTGATCCACTGCACGATGGGCAGCAGGGCGCCCGAGGCGAGCGCGTCCGGCAGGGCCACGAGCGCCAGCACGCCGAAGGCGTAGGCGCACCACATCGTGCCCACGACGCGGGTGAGCAGGATCGCCACGCGGCCGTTGATGGACGGGGTGGGATCCGTGGACCGGGGCGGGGTGGTGGCCCGCCGCTCGCTCACGCGGGGGTGCTGCTGGTGCTGGAACAGGATGGTCATGGCCGCCTCGGGGCTGAAGAGTCCCGGCAGGACGGGACCGCATGGCCCGGAATCTAGCGGCCGAGCCTCCCTCCCGCGCCGCAGCCTGCGCGTTAGACTCGCGCCGATGGACACGAACCCGGCCGGCGCCGGCCATCCCACGGCGCCCGATCCCGTTGAGCTCCGCATTCTCGAAGACCAGCTTGCGCGCATGCGCGGGATGCTCTTCGGCTACTCGGAGCGCTTCTTCGAGCGGATCCGCACATACCTCCTGCTCGTCCTCGCGCTGCTCGTGGTGGCCGGGGCCGGGATCTTCCGGGAGGCCGTGATCGCGGTGCCGTTCCTGGTCGCGTTCGCGTTCATGGAGACCGGGTACCTGTTCTATTACACGGTCTTCGCCCGCCGTCACGCGGAGTACCTGGAGCGCGCGATCAACAGGCGCGTGGGCAAGGACGTCCTCGTCGCCCATCGCCTGGAGGCCGCGTACTTCTACCCGCCGGAGGCGCCCAAGATCGCCGGGATCTCGCTCGGCAATCCCTGGGGAATGATGTCCTCGATGACGTCCATGTACGCGCTGGGCGCCGCCATCCTGTGGCTCGTCGGCATCGGCGGCACGCTCGCGCTCAGCCCGGCCCCCACGTTCGTCGTGGCCGGCGTGGACCTGGGCTACCTCGTCGTCCCGGCCCAGGTTTCGTGGACCATCGCGATCGCCGGGCATCTCGTCGTCAGCTTCCTGACCCGTCGTGACGAGCAGAAGCTCGTCAACGAGCTGAACGCCGCCTACGGCGCTCCGCCCGCCCCCCTGTCGTAGGTCTCACCGAGGCATCCAGCACCACCGATGGCCGTCAATTCCGCCGTCAGCGGGGCCGCCGAGCGCGCCATGCGCTCCACCCTGCTCACCCTGTCGCACCGCAAGTCCCTTGGCCGGCTCGCGACCCGTGTGCCCATCACGCGCCCCATGGTCCGGCGCTTCATCTGCGGCGAGACCCTGGACGAGGCGCTCCCGTCCATCCGCCGTCTCCATGACCTGGGGATGGGCACCACGGTGGACGTCCTGGGCGAGTCCGTGACGGCCGAGGCCGATGCGCGTGCCGCCGCCGGCCGCTACCCGGCGGTCTTCGACGCCCTGGTGGCGAACGGCCTGGACCACAACGTGAGCCTCAAGCCCACGCAGATGGGCCTGGGGATCTCCAAGGAGCTGGCGACCGAGACCATCGGCTCGATCATGGCCAAGGCGTCCGAGGTCAACGGCTTCGTCCGCATCGACATGGAGGACCACACCACCACGGACGACACGTTCGCCGTCTGGCGCGCGGTCCGGCCGGCGGGCGCGGGGGACCTGGACAAGGCCGACATCGGCATCGTCCTCCAGGCCGCGCTCAAGCGGTCCGAGGTGGACGTGGAGCAGATCATCGCGGAGCGCGGCCGTGTGCGGCTGTGCAAGGGTGCCTACAAGGAGCCCGCCAGCGTTGCGCACCAGGAGAAGGCCGACGTGGACGCCGCGTACGAGCGGCTGATGCTCCGCCTGATCCGCGAGGGCAACTACCCGGGCCTCGCCACGCATGACCCCAAGCTCATCCAGCGGGCGGTGTCCGTGGCAAAGGCGGAGGGGATCGGCCCGGAGCGCTTCGAGTTCCAGATGCTCTACGGCGTGCGGCGAGACCTGCAGGAGCAGCTCAACGCGGCCGGCTGGCGCGTCCGGGTCTACGTCCCGTTCGGGGAGCAGTGGTACCCGTACTTCATGCGCCGCCTCGCGGAGCGCCCGGCCAACGTGGCGTTCATCCTCCGCTCCGTCTGGAACGATCGCGGCTCCAAGTAGGGGAGCGCCCGTCCTGCCCGCGCCGCACCGGCTCCGTCCGGCTCCGTCCGGTGCCTCACGCCTGCGCCCGTCCATCCCGCGCCACGCCGGCATCGTCCGGCGTGTGACGCCTGCGCGCGACGCCTGCGCCGGCCCCGGCCTCCGCGTGACCTCCTGGGAATCCAAGAGCCGCCGGGGAATTGGGTACCCGGCGGCTCAAGCCTCGGCGGTGGGCACGTTGGAGGCTGCCTGGATTCGCGATCGCCTCGGGAGGTAGGCGCGCGAGCGAGGTGGTTGGGGCGCTAGGCCACGAGGCTCAGAGGAGCCAGCGCTTGGCGCCCAGGTCGACGAGCAGGCCGAAGGCGGTGAACGCGCCCATGAGGGCGACCGCGCGGCTGGCGAGCGACTTGAGGTTGGTCATCCTGGTGTTCCTTTTGGGCCAGTGGGTTTGGGCTTCTGCTCCTCCCCCCGGAAGAGGGCCCTGAACGTAACCCTTCCGAGGTATTGCCACCAATAGCCCACAGGTACTGGTACCCCCTAGTCCTATCGGCCAAGGGCCCCTGGGTGGTCCCAGGGAGTCGCGGGTGCCTCTGCCGGCAGCTCGCCGGGGATGGCGGGCGCAGCCGGGACGGTGAACCAGAAGGTGCTCCCGGCGCCCGGCGTGGAGCGGACGCCCATCTCGCCGCCGTGGGCGTGGACGATCTGCCGCGAGATCGGCAGGCCCAGGCCGGTGCCCCTGGGGCCATCCGGGACGGTGTCCGAGGACTGGCGGAACGGCTCGAAGATGCGCTCGAGGTCCGCCTCCGGGATGCCCTTGCCGGAGTCCTGGACCTCCACGCGGACGGCCGTCTCGCGTTCGCGATCGTTCTCGGCGGCGTGGGGCGTCACGCGCACGGCGATCGTGCCCGTGGCCGGCGTGAACTTCACGGCGTTGCTGACGAGGTTGATGACCACCTGGACCAGGCGCCGGCCGTCCGCCTGCACCACCGGCAGGTCGTCCGCGATCCGGGTCTCCAGCGTGGGGCCGCCCGCCGCGCCGTCGAAGAGCGACGCGGTGGCCGACAGCGCCTGGGCCACCACCTCCTCCACGCGCGTGTCCGCCATCTGCCAGTCGAACCGGCCGGCCTCGATCTTGGCGAGGTCCAGCAGGTCGTTGATGAGGCCGGTGAGCCGCTCGCCCTCGCTCACGATGATCCCCAGGTTCTCGCCCACCTGGCGGACCGCCCGGTCCACCTTGGGGTCGCCACCTGGGACCACCGGGAAGACCACCTCGTCGAGGCGCTTGCGGTTGATCCTGGCGAAGCCCACCACGGACGTGAGCGGCGTGCGCAACTCGTGGGAGACGCTGGAGAGGAACTGGCTCTTGGCCTCGTTCGCGGCCTCCGCGGCGGCCCGCGCCTGGTCCGCGTCCACGAGGGCGGCGGCGAGGTCCCGGGTCCGCTCTGTCACGCGGGCCTCCAGGGAGCGGTTCTGGGCCTCGAGAGTCGCCTGGAGGCGGGCCGCATCCAGCGCGCCCGCGAACAGCGAGCCGATGGTGTAGAGCAGTGGCCCGTCCGCGGGCTCCAGGTCACTGCCGTGCCGCCGGTCCGGGACGACGAGCACGCCGGCGACGCGCCCGCCGCTGGCGAGGGGCGTGCCCACGAGACCGTCGGAGCCCAGGGCCTCGGCTAGGCGGCGGTTGACGTTTGAGGCGGTCCGCCCCGCGTCGCGGAACCGCAGCGGGCCATCGGCGCGGGCGAGGATTGCGGGTGCGGCGGCGCTGTCGCCCAGGGCGACGGCGAGGTCCGCGAGCGGAGATCCGGCGACGGGCTCCCGGGCCGCAGATCCGGCGACGGGCGCCCCGGCGACGGGCTCGTGGGCGCCAGACCCGGCGACACGCCAGGCGCCCACCACGCCCGCCTCGGGGTCCACGAGGCCCATCGCGCCCCGCTCGAACCCCAGGCGTCCCACGATCTCCGCCAGCCCGCGCTCCAGCAGCGTGTCCGGGTCATGCGTGGACGCCAGCACG
>CAIYZX010000443.1 GCA_903930745.1 uncultured Chloroflexota bacterium
CCCGTGGAGACCCACGGCCGCCTCGTCTGGGCGGGCCTCGCGATCGCCACGGTGCTCACCGTCGCGTTCGGCCTGGTCCCCGGGTGGCTCCTGGACGTCGTGAAGGGCGCCGCGGCCATCCTGGGCTGACGCTCCTCTCGTGGTCCGGCGCCTGGCCGGCACGCTCACTCACACACGGCATCTCGTGGCTCGCGAAGCGCACACCGCGCCCGCGGGCCTCGATGATTCCGGGGCGGATCTTCCGGGTGCCGCGGCGCGCTCGGCGGCCCCGGGCTGCGCGCCCGCGCGCCTCGATGAGTTCGCGGCGGCCCTGGCGGCTGCGGGCCGGGCCGTCCGGGCGGCATCGCTGTGAGCTCTGCCGAGACCGTCCTCTCGGCGGTTGGCGCCGGGCTGCTCCTTGGGCTGTCCGCGGGCCTGGCACCGGGGCCGCTGCTCGCCCTGGTCATCACGCAGACGATGCGCGGGGGCGCGCGGGCCGGCGTGATCGTGGCGGTGGCGCCGCTCCTCACGGACGTGCCGATCGTGGGCATCTGCCTCGTGCTCGTGGGCGTCATCGCGGGCACCGGGTCCGCGGCGGCGCTGGGCGCGATCAGCCTCGTGGGCGGCTTGTTCGTCGCATGGCTGGCGTTCGACACGTGGCGCGCGGAGGCGCCCGAGGCTACGGCGGTCGCCGCGGAGGCCGAGGGTTCGGCGGCCCCCGGTGTCACACCGCTTCCCGACGTGACGCGCGGCGCGCTGCTCAAGGGCGCCATCGTCAACGCGGCGAACCCGCACCCGTGGCTGTTCTGGATCGCGATCGGTGCACCCACGCTGATCGCGGCATGGGCCGGCGGCGGACCAATCGCCGGGGCGGGGTTCCTCGCGGGCTTCTACTCGATGCTCGTTGGGTCCAAGGTGGCCCTCGCGCTGGTCGTGGGGCGGGCGCGCGGCCGGATCGGCGGGCGCGGCTACCGCTGGACGATGCGCGTGCTCGCGATCCTGCTGGCGGTCTTCGCGCTGGGCCTGCTCCGGGAGTCCGCCGCCCAACTCCTGGGCATCTGACGAGCGCATCCCGCCGCCCACGCCCCTATATCCGCCACAGTGCTGGGACCGGACGCGGACCGGCGGAGCCGTATGCGCCTCAGTGCTGGGAATCCACAAGCCGGCGCGACGGGGCTCGCCTGTGTGCAGGAATATGCATCCCAGTGCTGAGAGCGACAACAAGGCGGCGTCCGACGTGCCCAGGCGACCGGCCTATTGCATCTCAGCATCCACGCGTCTATTGCAGGCTGCAACAAGCGTGCCGGGAGGAGGTGCCGCCCCGCCGCGGCCATGACGTTAGACGCCCGGATGCTGAATGACGCCAAGCCCCGCCCGAACCCGGCCCCTAACGTCAGGTCCAGCACCGGGGCGGCTCAACGTGACGTCACGGAGGGGTCCAAGGGGGTCCTTGACGTCATCGAGCATCGGGGGTGCTATGCGCGTGACGCCCTGACGTCACGTTCAGCATCGGGGGTGTTAGCGAGCCCCGGAGGGCCACCGCTACGGCGTGACCGTGACGCCAGGCAGGATGCGCGAGAGGGCATCGGCCATCAGGTCCGGCCCCACCTGGCCCACCGCGCCGTCCCGGATGATCCCGGAGGCGTCAACCCAGAAGTGCACCGGCAGCGCGAGGGCGCCCCACGCGGTGATCGTGGACCCATCGGCATCCACCGCCACCGGAAACGTCACGCCCAGGCGGCGCGTGAACGCGGCCGCCGTCGCCGGGTCCTCCTTCACGTCCACCGCCACCACCACCAGGCCCGCGGAGGCGTACCGGGCGGCGAAGCCGGACATGATCGGCAGCTCGTCCACGCAGGACGGGCACCACGTGGCCATGAAGTTCACCCACACCGGCCTGCCGCGGAGCGAGGCCAGGTCCACGGTGCCGCTGCCATCGGCGAGGGGCAGCGCCAGCGCGGGCGCGGGCTTCCCGATGCCGAAGAGCGCGGCGGGATCGAAGCCGTCATCCGAAGCGGACGCTGACGCGGACGGCGAGGCACCGCCGGGCGATGCGGTAGCGGACACGGACGGCGAAGCCACGGCCGCCTTGGATCCGGACGGCAACGGGGACGCCGAGGCGCCAACGGCAGGCGACGGTGACGAGGAGGCGGGCAGCGACCCGGACGGCAGCGCAAGCACGAGCGCAAGAAGAGCCACGGACCCCGCCAGCACCCCTGCAAGCACACCCAGCGCAATCGCGCCCTTGCCACCCATACGGGCTACCGTACCAGCACCAACGGGGGATCGGCGGAATGCGCCTTCCGGGCGTACGATGCCCGCGCCATGCAGCGCCTGATCAAGTCCCTCGGTACCCGCCTGCTGCCGGCCATCCTCACTGCGCTCGGCGTGGTGCTCGTGACGGCCGGTCTCCTCTCCTATGCCGGGCCGATGCAGGCCGGGGTGACGCCACCTGCCTCACCGTCCCTGGGGATCCCCAGCGAGGGTCCCTCGGCATTGCCCACGGACACCGCGACGCCGGCACCCACGGACGAGCCGTCCGCAAGCGCCGGTCCCACCCCCAAGCCCGGTGGCCGTGTCGTGGCCACGCGTGTCGTGATCCCCGCGCTCAAGATCGATCTCCCGGTCATCGCAGGCAACGACGGCTACCCGCTCTGCAACGTCGCGATGTACCTGCACAGCAGCACCAGCGAAAAGAAGGACATCTTCGGCCAGCCGGGCGAGAACCGCGCCACCTACATCTACGCGCACGCCCGCGATGGGATGTTCGGTCCCATCTACCACCTGGCGATCGAGACCGGGAAGTACCGCAGGATGCTGGGGATGATCGTCCAGGTCTACACCAGCGACGACAAGCTCTACCTGTACGAGATCAAGGAGGTCCGCCTCCACCAGCTCAGCCTTGACGACCCGCTCTCCGCGACGTCCGAGGAGCTCTGGCTCCAGACGTCGGAGGGCCCCAAGGGCACACCGGGCAAGACGCAGCTCCGCGCGCTGCCGCTGTCCGTGGGCGATGCCGATCCGGCGGACGCGCACCCGAAGGCCAAGCCCGTCGCCTGCGGCTGACGCGGGACGCCTGCCGTTGAACCGGGCGAACGCCTGCGGCTGACGCCGACCACCTGCGGGCGAGCCCCCGGCGAGCCTAGATCCAGTCGATCCTGCGCAGGAACCAGGCCGTCATTGCCGCACCCAGGACCACGAGGCCCGTCACGAGCCAGAAGCCGGACGCCTCCTCGCCCTTGAGGGCGAGACCGGCCTCGCTCATCCCGAAGATGCCGGCCACGGCACCCATGCCCGCGATGATCACGGTCACCCCGGTGAGCCGCTTCATGATCACGGACAGGTTGTTGTTCACCGTGGAGAGGTAGACCTCCAGGGTGCCCGCCACGAGCTCGCGGTCGTTGTCAACCTCGTCCGAGACGCGGATCAGGTGGTCGTACACGTCGCGGAAGTAGATGACGTGCTCCGGGGCCACCAGCGAGTGGTCGCGGTTCGTGAGCTGGTTGAAGATCTCCCGCGCCGGTGAGATCGCCCGCCGCAGCCCGATGAGCTCGCGCTTCAGCGCGAAGAGCCGCTCCAGCGTCCAGGGCGTGGGCCTGCGGATCACGTCGTCCTGGAGGCCGTCGATCTCGTCCTCGATGGCATCGAGGACCGGGAAGTACCCGTCCACGATGCCATCCGAGAGCGCGTAGAGCATGAAGTCCGCGCCGCGCCGCAGGAGATGTCCCGGGTCGCCGCGCAACTGGGGCAGGGAGAGGGGGTCCCAGCCGGGCTCGTGGACCGTGAGCAGAGACCGCCGGTCCAGCACGAGGTCGATCTCCGTCTCCGTGACCTGGCCCTCGTACGCGATGGCGAACATCACCATGTGGAGGGTCCCCTCGACGTCCTCCACCTTCGCGCGCTGGTTGCGCTCCGCGATGTCCTCCACGATCAGCGGATGGAGATGAAGGATGTCCGTGACGGCCGTGACCGCGACATGCTCCGGCGCCGTGACGTCCACCCAGACGCGCGCCTCGGGATCCGCGAGCGCGGCCGCAAGATCCTCGCGAGACTCGACGGTCCGGGTCCGCTCGCCCGTCCACGCGAGGCCGCGGATGCGCGGCCAGGTGGGCACGGCCTCAGGATCAGGGTTGGCGTCCATGCGTCTCCATCCCCGCGGGGTCCACCGCGTCGTCGGGGGCATCAACGGCACCCGCAGGCCCGAGGATACGCCGCCGGCGGTCCAGCAGGAGCGAGGGTGGAACCGCCGTCGCCATCACGACGGCCGCCGCAAGGAAGATCCCCACCATGATCCTGGCCGCCTCGCCGGATGCCCAGGCCTCCAGGGCGTCCACCACCTGGCCATCGCGGATGGAACGGCCGCGCAGCGCCTCCGGGATCAGCTGCCGGTACGCGGTGGGGGAGGCCCAGACCTGGTCGTAGAGGCGGTCGATGGTGGTGGAGCCGTACGCGGTGAGGACGGCGAGCCCCACGGCCATCCCCGCCATCCGCGCCACGGTGACCACGGACGATGCGGCGCCGTACGCGGAGGGCGCCACCGCGGCGACGGCGGCGGTGGAGCGGGGCGTGACGGTGAGCCCGAAGCCGGCGCCGAAGAGCGCCAGCGGGAGGGCCGCCGCGAAGAGCGTGGTGACCGGCGTCCACGTGGCCATCAGGGCGAGCCCGCCGATGCAGGCCGCGAGCCCCACGAGGCTGACGACACGTAGCGGTACCACGCGCACCACGAAGCCGGACGCGAGGGCGCCCGCGGCGGTGGCGGTGGCGAGCGTGCCGAGGACCAGGCGCTGCTCGTCCGGTCCGCCGTACAGGACGCGGTCCACGAAGACGGCGGCGCCCACGAGGGCGGTGGCGAGGCCATACCCCGTGAGCAGCGAGACCAGCGCGGCGGCGGCAAAGGAGGGAGAGCGGAAGAGCCGCGGATCCAGGAACGGGTCCGTGACGCGGAGTCCGTGCCTCAGGGCGCCGATGCCCGCGAGCAGGGCAAGGACACCGAGGCCGATGACGACGACCGCGGGATCCACCGCCGCGAGGGCGGGCGCGCCCGAGGCGCTCGAGCCCCCGTTCAGCCCGCCGATCAGCGAGGATCGCTCGCCGGGGCGGCTGCCCAGCAGCGTGAGCGCTGCCAGCGTGGCACCCAGCGCCGTCGAGAAGAGCGCCGCCCCCACCGCGTCCACGCGGCCCGGGCGCCGCGGCGTCTCCCAATCCGCGGACGCCGCCCATGCGATCACCAGCGCCACGATGCCGATGGGCACATTCACGTAGAAGACCCAGCGCCAGGCCGGGTCCACGGCCTGCGCCAGTGGTGTCGCCGGGTCCACGCCAAGCAGGGCAAGCGCCGCGTCCGGGTGCACGGACTCCAGGATGAGCGCCCCAAGCGCAGGCCCGGCCGCCATCCCCAGGAACGTGAGCGCTCCCACCACGCCAAGCGCCCGCGGCTGGGCCGCACCAGGGAACAAGTGCGAGGCCGCGGCCGTGGCCACGGGAACCAGCGCCCCGCCGCCGGCGGCCTGGACGAGCCGCGCAGCGATGAGCGCCTCCAGTGAGGGCGCCGCCCCCGCCAGGGCGGACCCCAGCGTGAACAGTCCAAGCGCACCGAGGAACAGTCGCCGGGCACCGGCCACGTCCGTGAGCCGCCCCGCCATCGGCATCATGACCACGTAGACCAGCAGGTAGCCAGTGATGACCCAGGACGCCTCGCGCAGGCGTGTCCACGACGCGAGGTCTGCCACGATCGCCGGCAGCGCCACCGCGGTGATCATCAGCTCGAGTCCCGCAAGAAAGACCCCGGCACCCAGGACGCCCAGGAGGACGAGGGACGCCGCGTGCGCAGGCCCCGCCATCGGTTGCGCTAGACCGCCGCCACCGGGAGGTCTACCGTGAACGTCGTGCCCACGCCCGGCGTGGAGGCGAGGTTGATCGCTCCGCCACAGCGGTTCACGATCAGGAAGACGGACGCGAGGCCAAGCCCGGTCCCCCCGCTCCCCTCGCCGGGCCGCTTGGTGGTGAAGAACGCGTCGAACGCCCTTGAGCGTGTCGCCTCGTCCATGCCCGTGCCGGTATCGCTGACAACGAGGCGGACGTAGCGTCCCGGCGGCAGCGCCCCCGTCTCCGTGCCGAGAGCTGCCACCGCCACGTGCACGGAGCCGCGGATCCCGAAGATGCCGCCGGCGGGCATCGCATCCACGGCGTTCGTGGCGAGGTTGCCGATGACCTGCGTCAGGCCGGTCGGGTCGATGCCGGCCAGCGGGAGATCGTCCGGGAGGTCCAGATCCAGGCGGATCCGGTCACCCAGGATGCGGTCGAGCATCGTGCTGGCACCCGCGAGGTGCGCTGCCACGTCGGTCGTCCCGCCGGTGTCCGATGCGGGCCGGGAGAACTCCAGCACGCTCCGGGTCATGTCCACGGCACCCCGTGACGCAAGCCGGATGGTCTCGATGTCCTCGTGGTGGGCGTCGTCCGGAGCCATGTCCTCCGCGATGAAGTCCGCCGCCATCGTGACCGCGGTGAGGTAGTTGCGGACATCGTGGGCGAGGATGCCTGCGAACTGCCCCAACACCTCGAGGCGCTCCGCGTGGCGCAGCCGGGCCTCGAAGGCGGCGCGCTCCGAGAGGTCCACCACGGTGGCGATGACCAGTGGGCCTTCGCGGGTGGCAACGGGGGCCAGCAGGACGTGGATCGGGACGGTGCTGCCGTCGCGCCGCCGTGCTTCCACGTCCAGCGGATGGCTGGGCAGGGCGAGCAGCGCTTCCCGCCCGTCGGCTGCGGCGAGCCAGGCGGCCATTGACCTGCCGCTCGTGGAGGATCTCCCACCGCCGACAAGGGTGGAGACGGACCCGCCGACGAGCGTCCCGGGCTCATAGCGGAAGAGCTGGTGGGCCGCCGCGTTGGCGTACTGGATTGCCCCCGTGCCGTCCAGCGTGAGGATCCCGTTCGGGGAGGCCTCCAGGATCGCCCGGAGACGCTCCTCGCGGTCCAGCACGGCTTCGCGGTCACGCGTGGCCAGGATGGCCACGGCGAGCTGGTCGCCGACCTCGTGTGCAATGGCAATGGTCTCCGCGGAGGCAGTGAGCGGGTCGGAGCCCGCGAAGTCGATGGCGCCCACCAGCTCACCCGCGGCGATCAGCGGGACCCAGACCCGGGCTCGGCGGCCCGTGGCAATCTCGCCGTCCCCCTGCGGTGCGCCCGGCGCCGCCGTGACCGCCTCCTCGCGGACCTGTACCGCCGGGTTGTCAAGATCGGCACCCCGCAGCACGGAATGCAGGGGAAACACCTGGTCAACGTGGAGACCACCGTCCTGGGCGGTGTCCTCGCCCGCGACCCCGATGCACCGCCCCTCACCGTGCGCGAGATCGTAGACGGAGAGCTCCAGGCGGCGTGCCCGGAGCACGCGGAGCAGGGGCTCGCCTGCCGCCGCCGCCAGGTCCCGCAGGGACGTTGCGTCAAGGATGGACCGGTCGATCTCGTGGACCAGCGCCTGCCGGTCCACGGCACGCTCCAGGGCCAACCGGGCGTTGGCATGGCGAATGGCGACCGCCAGCTGGTCGCCAACCTCCCGGGCGATGGCAAGGCGGTCGTGCTCCAGCATCACCGGGTCATCGCCAGCGAGGCTGATGACGCCCACCAGCTGGTCCTCGGCAACCAGGGGGACTGCGGCACCAACCACGCAGCCCAGCTCGATGGCAGCCTGCGCACCCGCCATGCCTGTCGCCTGCCGGATGTCCGGCACGGTGACGATGTCGCGCTGTGCGCGCAGGGAGGGCGGGAGCACCCGCGTCGCGGGCAGTCGCGCAACCTCCGAGAAGACCCGTTCCGCTCCCTCGCCCGCCCAGGCCACGATGCTGCCGCCGGCCATGGGATCCAGTCCCGCCTCGGCGATGCCGAGGAGGCGCGCTCCAACCAGCACCCGCAGCGGCTCTGCGACGCGCTGGGCGATCTCGGCGCCGGTGGTGGCGGTGAGGATTCCGCGGTCGATGTCGTGCAGGAGCTCCAGGCGCGTTCGCGACTCCAGGAGGGCGGCCCGCGCCTCGAAACGGACCAGGGCGGTTGCGAACCGGTCGCCCACCAGCCGCAGCGAGAGCTCAACCGCCTCGTCGCAGCCGTGCGTGCGACGCCACGAGACGCTGAGGGCGCCCACGAGCCGTCCCTCCGACACGAAGGGCATGTAGGCGCTTGAGTGGAGGCCCCGTGCGAGGAGCGATGCGCCAGCGCGCCCGTTGTCCGTGCGCGCGGCGAGGTCCGGCACCGCGATCAGGTCCGGCCTCTCGATCATCTCCGGCGTGACCAGGGCGCCGAGCGGCAGCCTCGCGGGTGGCGCCTCGCCGGGCGGCAGATCCGCCACCTCGTCCGTTGCAAGCCAGTCCACGACAGCCCGGTCCGCGTCCACGCGGAGGACGACCGCCCGCTCCGCCCCGATCAGCCGCCGGATCCCCGGCAGCACCTCCCGGGCGAGTGCGGAGGGCGACTCCGCCATGAGCCCGGCCCGGTCGATGGCGTTGAGGACCTCCATGCGCGCCACCGAGACCTCACGGGCCCTGCTCTCGCGCCCTGACCGGATGGCGATCGCGAGCTGGGCTGCGACGCTCGCGGCCATCGCCACCGCCTCCGGTGTGAACGGAGTGGGGTCCACTGCGGTGTGCAGCATGGCACCCACGAGGATGCCGTCCGCCACCAGGGGCACCCAGCACGCGGCCCGGTGACCGTGCGCCGTCATCACCCGGGCGATGCTCGTGCTCCCCTCGCCGGTGGGGATCCCCGTGAAGACGTGGGGCGCCTCCCGGTCCGGGATGGCCGCCGGGATGACCTCGTCGCGTGGCACCTCGTCTGCGGGGCCCCACTCCACGGCATCGGCATCGGCGTGGGTGTCCTCGTCCACGGCCAGGACGGCCGCACGGTGGCCGTCCTGCAGGAGCTCCACCACGCTGGAGTGCCCAGCACCAAGGCGGGGTCGCAGCACCCGGAGCGCCTCCTGGGCGATCTCCGCCAGGGGCCGCCGCGCGATGATCCAGCCGTCAATGGCGTGGAGGAGCGCGAGCCGATCGCGCGATGCCTCGAGATCCGCCTCGGCGTGGGCGTACCGGATGGAGGTCGCAAGCACGGTGGTGACCTCCTGGGCCATCGCCATGCGTCGCGGTTCGAGCATCTCCGGGTCACGTCCCTCCAGGACGACCACACCCACGGGTTCGCCGTCGGCTACCAGCGGCAGGACGGCAGCGTGCCGGAGGCCGTCGGCCACGGGCAGCGGGACGTTTGGCAGGAGCTCCAGCGCAGCGGCGAGGTCCGGCACGACCAGGGGCGCCCGGATGGCGCGCAGACGGGGCGGGACTGCCTGGTCATACGGGACGGCGGCGAGATCCACCGGCGCGTCCAGGTCCCGCTGGACGGCGGCGAGCACCCTGCCGCCGGTCCCCTCCCGGCCATGCTCCGCGACGGTCAACCGGTCCGCGCGTGCGAGGTCCGCAAGTGGACGCGCGGCCAGCGCCGCCACCTCCACGGGGTCTCTCCGGCCCAGCACCAACAGGACCATGGCGTGCATGAGCTCAAGCTGACGGAGCCGTTCCTCCTCGGCCACCGGCTCCGCTCCGTCCACGGGCGTGGCCGCGCGGTCGCGTCCATCGTCCATCGTCACGGGCAGACGTCCCCCAACGGGCTTGGCGCGGTTCCCTCCGCGCGGATGATCCGGCCATCCCCCGATGGGCGGAACCGGTCCAGGCCCCGTGGCCTGAGGGCCCGATTGTGCACCGCTTTGTGCCCGTCTGGGTAGAGGCAATAACTCCGGTGCGGGCGGCGGGCCCGGCGCGCTGCTGCGTTCGCTCCGGTTCGCGCGACGATCGGCCACAATGGCGCCATGACCAACAGCGACGCAGACCCGGAGCGCCGAAGAATGGACCGGGACCGCCTCCGCCTCTCGCGTCCCAACGCCGGCGTGATCCTCTATCGCCACCGGGCCACCGGCCGTCTCCTGGTGCTGGGCGTGCCCAACGTGGTTGCCGCCCGCAACCGCCTTGACTTCGCGATCTCCACCCGCACGGCCTCCGCGCTCCCCGACCCCTACCTCGCGGAGGACGCGCACACACACGGGTTCGACGGCCTGGGGATGGACGTGCTCGAGGAGGTGGAGGTTGGCGCCAGCGCCACCTCGCGCTCCCTCTCCGCGGACCTGGACGTGCTGGTTGAGCTCTGGCGGGAGCGTCTCGCCCGGGGCTGATCCCCGGCCGGACCGGGACTGTTGGCGGTGCCCACCGGTACCGAGGGGGGATGCAGCGGCGCTCCGCTGCCTGGCACGCTGCGCTCCATGGACGACCACGCGCCGGAGCCCACTCCGGCCCAGCAGCTCCCGGTGCTCTACCGCTCCGTGCTGGACCTCGTGGCCGCGCTGGAGGGTGACGGTGAGCGACGGGCCGCGTACGAGCTGCGCCGCCGCGCGATCCAGGCCTATTCCACGCGCTGGGACGCGACTGGCCGCAACGCGCTCCTCCGGCTGATCCGCGAAGGCGAGGCTCGTCGGGCGGCCGTGGCCCGCGTCCAGCCGGTCATCGCCATTCCCACCGCTCCCGCGTCCGCCTGACCGGCCCCGCGCCGCGTCCGCC
>CAIYZX010000444.1 GCA_903930745.1 uncultured Chloroflexota bacterium
GCGTCAGCTGATGTCCACGAAGACGTTCTTGACCTCGGTGTAGAGCTCCAGGGCCTCCATGCCCAGCTCCCGCCCGATGCCGCTCTGCTTGTACCCGCCGAACGGCGCCTCAACGTGCACGCTGTTGTTGCAGTTCACGCTGATCACGCCGGAGCGCAGCGCCTTCACCGCCCGCATGGCCTTGCCCATGTCGCGCGACCAGATGGAGCCGGACAGCCCGTACGGCGAGTCGTTGGCGAGGCGCAGGGCCTCCTCCTCCGTGTCGAACGGGATGATGCCCACCACGGGGCCGAAGATCTCCTCGCGGGAGATCCGCATCTCGGTGCGCATGCCGTCGAAGACCGCGGGCATCAGGTAGGCGCCGTTGGCGAGCGAGGGGTCCGACGGCCGGACGCCACCGGTGACCAGCGAGGCGCCCTCGGACAGGCCGGACGCCACGTACTCCTCCACGCGGGCACGCTGCCTGAAGGAGACGAGCGGGCCCACCTCGGTGGCGGGATCGGCGGGATCGCCCACCTTGACCGCCTGCGTGGCCTTCGCGAACAGCTCCACCACCTGCTCGTGGACGCTCCGCTCCACCAGGATCCGGGAGCGCGCGCAGCAGTCCTGGCCGCAGTTGTCGAAGACCGCGTACGGCGAGGTGGACGCCATCTTCTCGAGATCCGCGTCCGCGAACACGATGTTGGGGCTCTTGCCGCCCAGCTCCAGGCTGACCTTCTTGATGGTCCCGGCGGCCGTGCGCATGATCTCCTGGCCCGTCGTCGTCTCGCCGGTGAAGGCGATCTTGCCGATGCCCGCATGTGCCGCCAGCCCGCCGCCCACCACGGGGCCCGGTCCGGTGATCACGTTCAGGACGCCCGCGGGGAGGCCGGCCTCCAGCGCCAGCTCGCCCAGGCGCAGTGCCGTGAGCGGGGAGTAGGAGGCGGGCTTCAGGATCGCGGTGTTGCCGGCCGCCAGCGCGGGGCCGATCTTCCAGGCCGCCATCATGATCGGGAAGTTCCACGGGACGATGAGGCCAACGACGCCGATGGGCTCGCGCAGCGTGAAGTCGAATCCCGGGCGCGTGACCGGGATCGTGGAGCCGTGGATCTTGGTGGTGCCGCCGGCGTAGAACTCCAGGACCTTCGCGACCTGGGCCACCTCCCAGCGGGCGCCGCTGATGGGCTTGCCGATCTGGCGGCTCTCCAGCTGCGCCAGCTCCTCCTCGTGGTCGCGGACCACCTGGGCGAAGCGGAGCATCAGGCGCCCGCGCTCGGACGCGGCCATGCGGGACCAGTCGCCGTCGAACGCGCGCTGTGCGGCCTCCACCGCGCGGTCCACGTCCACCGCGCCGCCCTGCGGCACGTGCGCCACCGTGGTGCCGGCGTGCGGCTCCACCACGTCGAACGTCTGGCCGGACGCGGCGTCCACCAGCCGGTCGCCGATCACCATCCGGAATGCCTGGGCCGCGGTCATGGTCCTGGGTTCTCCTCGCTCGCCGTGCCGGTTGCGAGCCCGTGAACGGCCACCGGTCCTGCCGGCGCACCGCGGGCAACGTGCGAGCGCCCGGTACGGGCGCCACTCGCCGCCGATCATACGTCTCGCCCGCGGGCCCGCGGCCACTTGTTACGATCCGCGCATGGCGTCATCCCGCCTCGCCCCAATCAGCCCCCTCGTCTCGCTGGCTCGCTCGTTCGCGGACGTCCTCCACGGACGTCGGGTGCGCGTCTGGCTGACGATCGTCAGCACCGTCACCGTGGTGGGAACCCTGGGCTACATGGTCCTGCTTGACTGGACCTTCTCGGACGCCGTCTACATGACGATCATCACGCTGACGACCACGGGCTTCTCGGAGGTCCACCCTTCGCTGACATGGCCGGAGCGGGTCTGGACCATGCTCCTCGCGGTGTCAGCTGTGGCCATCATCTTCGGATCGCTCGGCGTGGTCGCCGAGACGATCATCAGTGACGCGGCCAGTGGCCGCCAGGAGGCAAGGCGGATGTCCGATGCCGTGGGCCGGCTGCGCGAGCACTTCGTCGTGTGCGGATACGGCCGCGTTGGCTCAACGGTGATCCGTGAGCTGGACCACACGGGCGAGCAGCTGGTGGTGGTGGACGTCAACGAGGCGTCACTGGCGGCGGCAAAGTCGGACGGCCACCTCGTGGTCTTCGGTGATGCCACGGACGACGATGTGCTCCGTGCGGCCGGGATCGAGCGTGCGCGCGGCCTTGTGGCCACGATGGACTCGGACGCGCACAACGTCTACGTCACGCTGTCGGCGCGGTCAATCAACCCGGGGCTGTTCATCGTGGCGCGGGCAAACACCGCGGGCTCCGAGGCCAAGCTCCAGCAGGCGGGCGCGAACCGCGTGGTCTCGCCGTACACGATGGCGGGCCGGCGGATCGCGGAGCTGGCGGTGCGACCACGCGTGGTGGACTTCATCGATGCCGCGCTCTCGCACGGCAACCTGTCCTTCTCGCTGGAGGAGGTGGAGGTGGACGAGGAGAGCTCGCTGCGCGGTGTCACGGTTGGGAGCCTGCGTGACGAGGGGATCGTGACCCTGGCCGTCCTCCACGCAAACGGCGACGCGGAGGGCTACCCGCCGGAGGATCGTGCGCTCGCCTCGGGGGAGAGTCTGATCGTGTCCGGGTCAACCGAGGCGCTGGCGGGGTTGCGAGCCCGGGCCTGACGCCAGCCCGGGCCTGACGCCAGCCCGGCACCGTCCGCGGCGCGCGCCGGCACCGTCTCAGGGTGACCCGGGATGTGACTGCATCAGGCGTGGATCCTCACAGATCCGCATAGGACCACCGGTCCGGATCCCCCGGGTGGGGGTTGGCACCCGCGGTGGCGTAGGGGTGGGTGGAGGTCCTGCCCCCACGCAGGACTCCCGTCACTCCCCGTGCGCGAGACCCCTACGGGGCGCGGGTCCCCGCCTCCGCCTCCGCCTCCGCGGCGGCCATCGCGGCACCCACGATGCCGGCGTCGTTGCGGAGCCTCGCTGGGACCACAGCGGCCTTCACGGTCAGGCGCGGGATGAACATGTCCGCGCGCTTGGAGACGCCGCCGCCGATGATGAACAGGCGGGGCGAGAAGAGCTTCTCGATGGCCAGGAGGTGCTCGTCCAAGTCCGCGGCCCATGCCTTCCACGAGAGGCCCCGCCGGATGCGGGCGGATGCGGCCGACCGCTTCTCCGCGTCGCGGCCGCGGATCTCCATGTGGCCCAGCTCAAGGTTGGGGACCAGGGTGCCGTTGAAGAAGAGCGCGGAGCCTGTGCCCGTGCCCAGGGTGATCAGGAAGACGGAGCCCCGCTCGCCGGCGCCGGCACCGAAGCGCATCTCGGCGACGCCCGCGGCGTCGGCGTCGTTCACCACGTGGACCGGTCTGCCCAGGGCCCGCTGGAGTGCGACATCGGCGTCGAAGTCCCTCCAGCCGGGGTCAACGTTTGCGGAGGTCTTGGTGACACCCTCGATGACCACGGACGGGAAGCCCATGCCCACCGGGGTGTCCGCGCCCAGCTTCACCTCGCGGCTGATCTTCCTCACGAGCCGGACGACGCTCGCCACGACTGCCGCCGGGGTGGACGGCTGCGGGGTGGGGACGCGGTGGCGCGGGCCGATGATCTCGCCGGTGGCAAGATCCACCGCTGCCGCCTTGATGCCGGAGCCGCCCACGTCCACGCCGATGGCGATCGGCCTGTCGCCCGGGTCGATCTGCTCGCCGCTGAAGGCGCCCGCCTTGTCCTGGTCGTCCTCGTGGTCGTCGTGCTCGTCGTCCTCGTGGCCGGGCACGGTGTCGGCGTCCTCCTCGGCCTCGACCACGTCCAGGACGTCGTCCTCCTCCGTCGTCTGCGCCCTGGTGCCGTCGACGCCGTTGCCCTTTGCCACGTTGCTGGTCCCTCGCTGGTGCCGGTGCGGCCGGTGCGTGCGGCCGCGGGTAGGTGCTAGAAGTAGTTGACGGTGATGCCGCCGTCGATGACGAAGTTGGCGCCGTTGGTCCAGCGGCTCTCGTCGGACGCGAGGTAGATCCCCACGTTCACGATCTCCTCCGGCTTGCCGAAGCGGCGCGACGGGTTGCGGTTGAGGCGGAGCTGCTTGGCGGCCTCGTCCTTGAGGAGCCAGTCCATGAGCAGCGGGGTCTCGATGGGGCCGGGGCTGATGGCGTTGGTGCGGACGCCCTGGCCTGCGAACTGTACGGCGAGGCTCCGCGTGAGGGCGAGCACCGCGCCCTTGGAGGCGGTGTACGCGTCCTGCGGGACGGAGCAGCCCAGGATGGCGACGAAGCTTGCGATGTTGATGATGCTGCCGCTGCCCTGCTCCAGCATCTGCGGGATGGCGTACTTGCAGCCCAGGAACACGCCGCGGACGTTGACGGCCATGACCTTGTCCCAGGTGGCGACGTCCGTGTCGATGACCGAGTGGTCCGCCTCCGGCATGATGCCGGCGTTGTTGTAGAGGGCGTCCACGCGCCCGTACGTGGCGATGGCGTGCTGGACCATGCCCTTGGCGTCCGCCTCGCTGGAGACGTCCGCCTTCACGAAGGTGGCCTGGCCGCCCTGTGCCTTCACGGCCGCAACCACGGCCTCGCCGGCCGCCTCGCTGTAGTCCGCGACCACGACGCTGGCGCCCTCCTTCGCGAAGAGCTCGGCGGCGGTCTTGCCCATGCCGCTGCCGCCGCCGGTGATGATGGTGACCTTGCCGTCGAGTCGCATCGGGTGCTCCGTGATCGGGTTCCTGGGTATGCCAGGTGGTGGTGGCAAAGACTACCCACCCGAGGCGTTCACGGCGAGGCGTTCCGCGCCACGTGGTCCCGCGCCAGGCGGGCGGGTCATCGCCTGCGGCCCGCCCGTCCGGATCGGCCGCCGTCCGCCGCCCACGGGTCTACCTCGCGTCCGCTGCCCACCCCCTGGAAACCACCGGATATCCGTCCTTTGGATGTACGCCACCCGAGTGCCGCCAGTCCGCCTGCCCGACCAGCCTGTGCAGGCAACCCGCCACCGGATATGCAGGCGTGGCGTGCATAACGCAGCCCTGACGGCTGCATATTCGGGCACCGGGTGCAACTTCCGCCCGGATCCGCGGGGCCAGGTCACGGGGGACCCGGGCGCCCTTCACCGATCATCCAAAGGACGGATATCTGGCGGGAATCCGGCCGCCGGGGCGCGGTTGGCAGTGGGCTCGGTGAGCACCGGCGGGGGCACGAGCACCGGCACCGGCGGGAGCACGAGCACCGGCGAGAGCACGAGCACCGGCACCGGCGGGAGCACGAGCACCGGCGGGGGCACCGGCACCGGCGGGAGCATGAGCACCGGCGGGAGCACCGGCACCGGCGGGAGCACCGGCACCGGCGGGAGCACGAGCACCGGCGCTGGCCGGCGGCCGGGGATCAAGAAGGGCCCCGCGCCGCAGCCGGGCATGAAGAAGGGCCCCGCGCCGGATGGCACAGGGCCCTTGTGCGTGTCGTTGCGGCCAACCGCAACTACCGGGCGCCGGCCCGGGGAAGGTTGCGTCGCGAAGGTCAGCCGCGCTCCAGGTAGCGCTCGCGGTCCCAGTTGTGGACCACCGCGTCGTACTGCTGCTGCTCAACGGTGGCCGCGTTCAGGTAGTGGTCCACCACGTCCTGCCCGAAGATCTCCACCGCAGCGGCGCTCTTCTGCAGCTCCAGGATGGACTCCCACAGCGCGCGCGGCATCCGGTCGCAGCCCGTGGCCACGTAGCCGTTCCCGCGGTACTCGGGCGGCAGCTCCAGCTTGTGCTCGATGCCGTACAGCCCCGCGCCGATCATCGCCGCGTACGTGAGGTACGCGTTCATGTCGCCGCCCGGGAAGCGGTTCTCCACGTGCAGCGCGGACCCGTTCCCCAC
>CAIYZX010000445.1 GCA_903930745.1 uncultured Chloroflexota bacterium
CGTGACCACCGGGTAGAGCGACGCGAGGACCACGGCGATCGCGAGCGCGCCGGACGTGGCCGCGGTGGCCGAGCAGGACCTCGTGGTCCTGGCCGGTGGCGGCCTCGCGTACGCGGGCATCGTCCAGGTCCCGGTCCTCTCTGCCGCCTTCGGCATGGACACGGCGCCGGACGTCCAGGCGGATGCGCCGGACGCCGCCGCCTACACCGCCTTCGAGCAGGAGCACGGCCTCGTCCACACGTCGCCTGATGCCAACTACACGCTCTCCTCGAAGCACCATTTCGCCGGGGAGTACGCGCTGGACGCGCTGATCCCGGAGGCCGTGATCCTCGCGACGCGGACGCTCTCGCACGACTCCGCCACCATCCGCGACGTGGCGGTGAACTTCCACGACGGACACGCAACGGCGGGCGCATTCGTGGACGCGAGCGCCTGGGGCTATCCCGCCGCAGGGCCCGTCCTGCTGGACTTCACGCTGGAGGCCACGGGGCCAACGTCCGTCCGGGTGGGCATCGAGCGCCTGGAGCTGGGCCGGATCCCGGTTCCCGCGGACATCGCCGCGAAGGCCGAGGAGGCGGTGAACGCATATCTCGCGTCACGCCTGCCCACCGTGGAGGGGCTCCGCATCGATGCCCTGGAGCTCCGTGAGGACGGGGTCTACTTCCGCGGCACGCTGCCGTCGCAGTTCGGGTCAGACGCGCCGGTCCCGGGCCAGCTGCCCTGACGCCAGCCGCCCACGCCCTGCGTCAGGCGAGGATGGTGCCGCGGTCCGGCAGGATGTCGTGGATTCGCTCCAGGACCTCCAGGAAGCCCGCGAGGGGCGGCGCGGGCTGCGCGGTGGCAGGTCGCCGGACCGCCACGATCCGCCGGCGGGACGGCGTGGTCCCGGCGAGGCTCACCACGCGCAGGGCACCGCGCGCCACGTCCGCGGCGATGGCGGTATGCGGCAGGAACGCCACGCCCAGGCGCTGGCGCACCATCTGCTTCGCGGCCTCGATGTTGTCCAGCTCGATGGTTGACCGAGGTGCGACGCCCGCCGCCCGGAACATCGCATTCGTGAGGTCGTAATAGCTGGACGTCTTGTCGAACAGGATGAGCGTGTGCTCGGCGAGGAGCTCCACGTCGATGCGGCCAAGGCCGTCGAACTCGTGCGTGGGCGGGACCACGAGGAGCAGCTCGTCCTCGTAGAGCGGGGCGATCTCCACGCCCGGGTGGTGGATCTCGCGCACGAGGCCGATGTCCAGCTCGCCGCCCTCCACCGCCGCCACGATCTCCTCCGAGTGGCCGGTTCGGACCACGAGGCGCACGCGGGGGAAGCGCTCCACGTACCGCTCCAGGAGCGCGGGCAGCACGTAGGTGCCAACCGCGGGCGCCGTGCCGATGGTGAGCTGGCCGGCCTCGCCCCGGGCGTGCTCCCCCACCACGGCCTGGCCCGCCTCGAGCGCCTCGACGGCGCGCTCCGCGTACGGCAGGAAGGCCCGCCCGGCGTCCGTCAGGCGCATCCCGCGCGGATATCGCTCGAAGAGCGGCGTGCCCATCTCCGCCTCCAGCTGCTGGAGACGGGCGGTGAGGGCAGGCTGCGTGACGTGGAGCGCGGCGGCGGCACGGCTCAGGTTGCGCTGGCGCGCGATCTCGAGGAAGCCCTCAACCTGGCCGATGAGCACCATGGGTCCCGCTCTCCCGTTATCAGTCGCATGTATGCCAAGGATACCCACTGACGATGGGGCTGATATCGCGCGGGCGACCGCCCCGCATGCCCACTGTCGCCGGACTGGGCCGGTTGGCACGGGGCCACACGGGGGACGGCACGGGCGCCCAGGATCCGCGGGCAGCCCGGCCACGGTGGGACCGGCGCGACGAGCCGGGGCGGTCAACGCTCCGGCGCGCCGTCAGCC
>CAIYZX010000446.1 GCA_903930745.1 uncultured Chloroflexota bacterium
CCCCGGAGGAACCCGCCGCCACGCTTCTGGGGCTTTGCCGGCTCGGCGTCTGCGGTCTGCTCGCCGGGTTCCGGCGCGGCGGGGAGCTGGTCCACGATCCTCCTTGTCAGATGGGTTCGGCCATGGTCGGCTGGGTTCCGGGTTCGGTCAAGTCCGGGACCTTGGGGATGTCGATCCACCCCTTGCGGATCAGCTCCTCGGCCACCTGCCAGATCGCCACCCGTGCGAGTCCAGCCGTCACGGGGTCAACCTCGCCAAGCAGCTCCAGTTCCTCACGCAGCGTCTCCGCGACACGCTTCGAGACACACGCCATCCAGATGCCCTGTGTTGCCTCGTCCTCAGTGGCCAAGTACTGGGCAAACCTGTCAAGTCGCACCTCCCGGACCACCTGGGCGAGGTCTTGCCGATCTGATCCCCGCACCAGCTCGGCAAGACGCGTCGCAGGGTCTCTCAATGCATGCAACAGGTGGGGATCATGGGACTTCATCAAGGATGTCAACCTTGCACGTCGCGCCCCGCTCTCGCACTCCAACTGGTCCTCCACGCGCCTAGCCCCGCGCCACTCGCCTCGGGAGGCGACGCGGCCCACGACAAAGCGGGCAACCAGCCGCGCCTCAATGGCGCCAAGGTCCAGGCCCGGATCCGGAGGTCCAGCGAGCAGCACGAGGGCGGCGGCAACGACATCGACCGGCAGCACCGCCAGGATCGCCGCAGCCTCACCAATTGCGTACTCGGCAATCACGGCAGACACCACGTCCGGAGGCTCGCCTTGGAGGAGCGTGCCGATCATCCGTGGATGCACCCCCGCCAGGGTGGAGAACGGCCGCGGCGTGTCGTCCACGTGGTCGTCCAGGCGCAGGAACGTCATGGCTGTGGCGAGTCAGGCCAGGGGATTCGCCCCTCGTCGATCAAGGCCGCCGCCCTGGCGAGCACACGCTCTTGGGCTCGAGGCCCGTCATCGTTGGGTCGAGCGCCCTCCGGTGGCAAATGGCGCCGGACCTGTGCGGCGGACTCGTCACCAACGGCGATCAGCATAGCGAGGCGCACCTTGGCGTCCTCAGGACCGAGTGCCCGGCCGATGACGTCCGGGCTGACGCCTTTGAGCACGAGTGCAAGGCTGGACTGCGGCAGGGACGCAAGCTCATCGAACTCCAGGATGTGCCGGCGGATGGAGCTTCTCGCCGCGGGGTCGGCAGCGCCAACCTCACGAAGGACCTCGTCTCGCCATGCTCGGTCGCGCCGGCACAGCACCCGTGCGCTCACGTCGGGACCGGGTGCCGCCGCCACATCGACGGGCCGCGCGAGGATCAGCTCCAGCAGTCGGCGCTCCATCGCTCGAATCTCGTCGGCATCTGCTGCAACGTCGCCACGCGCCCATGCGAGGGCAAGCTTGGACATCAGGGATGACGGCATGTCCAGCGCTACGCGCTCTGTCTCGCTGGGCAGCTTGTGCGCCAGGAAGGTCGCCACGGTGCGGATGTCCTCCCGGTCCAGCTCATCCCAGGTGAAGTAGCCGCGGTGCAGCATCGCGAAGGGCTCGCGGGGCGGGCACTCAGCCCCTGGGGAATGGGAGGACGTGACGGTCATCGTGGGGTCAGGATCGTCGGGGAGACGGGCGCGCGGCAATGGCCCGGGCGGGGTGGCCGCACCGTGGTGGCGCGAGGGCGGCGGCGCGGTTCGGGCATCGGCCGGTACGCTGGGACTGAACGGGCACACCCAGGGGACAACCGCATGCCGCGCCTCGAGTTCGCCAAGCACCCGGCCGACATCACCTTCGGCGACGGCCTCGCCATGGGCTTCCGCCTCTGGACCTCCACGGTCATCTACTGGATCGCGCCCGCGTTCGCGGTGGGTGTGGTCAACGGCATCGTGGAGGCAACGCTGGGCGTCCGGCTCGCGGACCTGAACGCCGGTGGGATCCGGGCC
>CAIYZX010000447.1 GCA_903930745.1 uncultured Chloroflexota bacterium
GGAGCGCCATGACACCGGCGCTGGCGCCGGCGCGGGCGATCCGCCGGTCACGGCCCATGGCCAGCCCGGAGACGAGGGCTCCCATTGCGGCGACCGAGACGAGGATGACGAGGCTCATGGCGTCCGCCGCCGCTTCTGCGTTGAGCGTGCCGACGACCGGGGTGACGGGGCCGGCGCCTGTGGCCGCGGCGGGGTGGACCGCGGGGCCGCTCCCTGGTCCGCCGCCGCGGCCGGGTCGTCCGCAAGGTCCCCGAAGAGCGAGGCCTGGATTGGCGGGGTGGCTGCGCCGGCGCCGCCCTTGCCGGCGCCGCCCTTGCCGGAGCGCCGCGTGGCAGTGGACGCGTCTCCGCCGGACGGTGGGGGCGCGGCGCGTCCCGTGGTGGCCTGGGCCGCGCCGGGACGCCTTGATGGCGCTTGGACCTTGGGCGACGGGAGCGCCGTTGCCGCATTCGATCGGCGCGCGAGGCGCATGCGCGCCATGGATGCCCGCGCGCCGGCTGCTGCGCGCACGCGGCCGGTGAGCCGAGCCACGGCGTTGCCGGTGCGGGCGCCGAACGACCGAGCTCCCTGCACCACCCCGGCCACGGCGCGCCGGACGATCGCCGCGCGAGCGGGTGCGCTGTCGGTGCCGGCCCCAGTGGCGGCGGGTTCGGAGACGGTCTCCGGCGCGGGATCCGGGACCACCCGCCGCGCCTCCCGCCGCGCCTCCCGCCGCGCCGCCCGCTGCGCGGCGGGGTCCGGAGCCGGCACGGCGTCCGGTGCGAACTGCGGCCGCCCTCCGCGGTCCGCCGGTGCGGACGCATGGTGCGCATCGTCCACGGGATGGTGGTGCAGGGCCGGCGCTCGCCGAAGGTCGTCCCGCAGGAGGACGTCGCCGGTCCGCCGCAGGCTGGTGGCGATCATCACCGCCACGCCTGCGCCCGCAAGGGCGGTGAACAGCGCGGTCGCCAGCTCCAGCGAGGGGTTCCCGGAACCGCTGATCCCGTGCTGGACCAGCGACGCCGCCGCGAGCAGCAGGAGCAGGCCAAGGCCGAGGCGGAGCGTGTCACGTGCCATCAGCACCGGCGGGATGGCCAGGGCGCCCAGTGTCGCGGCAGCGCCGAGTGCGGCCCGCGCCACCACGGAGCCGTGCGCCAGCGCCGCCCCCGTGCTCCCGAGGCCGGGTCCCTCCCCGGTGCCGGGGATGGCCAGCGACGTGCCCAGCGAGCCCGCCGCCAGGAACCCGGCCGTGAAGGCCACGATGGCGATGGCCACTGCACCCGGCCAGGCCACCGCGGCGCCCGGGACGGACTGTGGTGCCTCGCGGAGGGCGACCCACACGAGGTACGCGCCAAGCGTGGTGCCCACGAGCCGCACCCCCAGCGCCAGGGGTCCCGGCAGCGGGTCCACCACGTAGGCGGCACCGAGGAGCGCCAGCGTCATGCCAAGGGCCGCGAGCCGCGGAGTGGCCGCACCGACGGCGATCACGCCGCCGAGGGCGACGACGACCGCAAGGGACACGGCCAGGGCTTGGAGGACGGGCTCCACGGCTGGGCTGCCGGCGTCAGGGAGTGGCCGGGATGACGGGGTAGCCCGGCGTCTCCAGGACCCCGAAGACGGCGACCGGCCAATAGCGCAGGAACGCGCGGCCGATGACGCTGTCGATGGGGATGGAGCCGAAGACGCGAGAATCCGCGGACGCCTGCCTGTGGTCGCCCATCACCAGCAGCTCGCCCGCGGGCACCACCCAGGACGTCTGGTCGGGCGAGGCGAGCGTGGGCTCGTTGAGGCCGGCGCCGTTCTTGAAGGTGTACGGCTCGTCCAGGGCCACGCCGTTCACGTACACGAGCCCGTCGTCGCGGACCTCAACGGTCTCGCCGGGCAGGCCGATGACCCGCTTGATGAAGGGCGTGGGATCGTTCGTCCAGGTGGGAGGCGGGTTGAACACCACGATGTCGCCCCGGGAGTAGTCATCCCAGCGGGGCGACAGCTTGTCCACGAGGACGTACTGGGTTGGCTCCAGCGTCTGCTCCATGGACTTCTGCTGCACCTGGTAGGGCTGGGCGACGAAGTTCTGGATGACGAAGAAGATGATGAGCGTGAGCACGAGCGTCTCGACGAGCTCGAGGAGACACCCGAGGCTGGA
>CAIYZX010000448.1 GCA_903930745.1 uncultured Chloroflexota bacterium
CCGTTGTACGTGCCGGCGCTGGTGTGGGTGGTGGCGGAGAGGTCCAGGCCGGCGAGCGTCTCGCCCTGGGCGCCCAGGCAGGAGCCGGTGGCCGTGTGGGCGGAGCCGTCGTACGTGACGGAGTAGCCGGTGATCGTGCAGCTGGCGTCCGCCTTGGCGATGGAGAACCCGCTGTCCACGGGTACGGCCGCGTCGAAGCTTCCTCCACCCGCCTGGGATGCCGTGATCGTGCACAGTCCGGCGCCCAGGATGGTCACCGTGGCCGTCGTGGGGCCCGCGACGAACGCATCCGCCGCAACGGAGCATGTTCCGGCGGTCTGCGAGGTGAAGGCGATCTCCAGGCCGGAGCTCGTTGACGCACTGATGGCGAAGGCGACGTCGCCATACGTCTTGGACAGCCCGCTGATGTCAAACGAGATCGTCTGCGTTTCGGCGAGCACAGTGGCAGGCAGCAGGCCCGCGATGAACGCAGCGGTGGTCAGAGCGGCAGGCAAGCGGCGCATGGCGGGCCTCGGGTACAGATCGGAGACAGGCGAAGCGGCGGTCATGTGGCAGATGTCAGGGGCAGGAGACGTTCTCTGCCCAGACGTCGGTGACCCCGGAGCGGGACACCGTGAGGACGACAGTCCACGGGCCTGGCGATCCGAAGTCGTGGTTGGAGACACTGCGTCCGGTTGCGGTGGGCGCGCCGGACGAGAACTGCCAGGAGTAGCTCGCACCCGTCACCGCCTTGGCGGTGAATGAGGCGGTGTTGCTGCCCGCTGTGCCGCACGCAATCGTCACGCTTGCCACCACGGGGGGCAGCGTGGGCTTGGGGGTTGGCTTCGGCGTGGGCTTCGGCGTGGGCTTCGGCGTGGGCTTCGGGGTTGGCTTCGGCGTGGGTGACGCCGTGACCACTGGCGACGGTGACATGGAGGCCGGCGGCGACGGAGCCACGGTGGGCGTGGGGGCGGGTGACGGGGACGGTGCCCCCGTGGGCTCCGCGGTGGCCGAGGGCGCCTCGGTGGGAGCGAGGGACGGGGACGGGGTCAGCACGACGGCGATGCCGGAGTCCGTGGGGACTGGGCTGGGACCCGTGCTGGCGACGGGGCTCAGGAAGCCCGGCACCACGGTCACGCCCACGAGCAGGACCAGGCACGCGGCCAGGAGGATGGCGGCGGAATCGCGCCAGAGGTGGAGCCTGCGGGAGACCGGGGGCGGCGGCTCCTCGGCGGGGTGGACGTCAGGCTCGGGGACCGGCTCCGTGGCGACGGCGGTGGGTACCGCGGCTGCCATGTCGGGTGCAACACCCGCTGCGGCATGCGTGGCAGCTGCGGCTGCGGCGGCGATCCGGGCGGCTGCTGCGGCATCGGCGGCATCGGCCGCGCCCGCATCGGCCGCGAGCGAGGCGTCAATCGCCTCCTTCTCGGCGGCGGCGAATGCTGCTGCTGCTGCAGCAGCAGCTGCGGCGAACGCGGCGGCTGCCTGCGCGGCCTCGGCGGCGGCCTGGGCGGCGGCGGCCGCGGGACGCTCCGCGGCGCCGATGCGGTAGAGGATCTCCTCCTCGTTGAGCTGGGCGTCCGCGGGCAGCACCGGCGCTGACCGGCGCCTGGACATCACCAGGACGGTGATCAGCACGGCCATCACCACGGCGATGATGGCGGCCAACAGGATGAGCTGGGTGGAGTCCATGGGCCCTCGACGCGCCGACGCCACGAGGAGCCGAACCCCGCGATCGGACAGGAGTCAGACTAGCACCGTGCTCCCTCGCGTCTACCCACCTATTCGGCACATGGGCATCTGCCGCGAGCCCGGTGCATCTGGTCAGGGCGCGGTCGGCCTGTCCTCTCCTGCGGGCGGCGCGGAGCCCTCGTAGGTGTCCGCCTCCAGCGCATCGGACGTCTCGCCGCGCGCGATCACGAACAGCCCGAGGCCGAACAGGAGCGCGAGGCCCAGGAAGGCGTACAGCTGGCCGCTGCCGGAGAGGATGAAGGTCATCACGCCCAGCGAGATGCAGATCGCGTAGATCGCAAGGACGGTCTGGCTGTGCGAGAGCCCGAGATCCAGCAGCCGGTGGTGGATGTGGCCGCGGTCCGGGGTGAACGGCGAGCGGCCGCTGGCAAGGCGGCGGACGATGATCCAGAAGGTGTCGATGATGGGCACGCCCAGGACGAGCAGCGCCACCGCGATCTTCGCGGTGCCCAGGATGGACAGGACCGCGAGCGTGTAGCCCACGAACATCACACCGCTGGTGCCGATGAAGATGGACGCCGGGTGGAAGTTCCAGCGCAGGAAGCCCAGCAGGGCGCCCGCCAGCGCGAAGCACAGGATGCCGATGAACGGCTGGTTGAACGTGGTGATGGAGATGAGGCCCAGCGTGCCGGCTGCGATCAGCGCGATGCCGGACGAGAGGCCGTCCAATCCGTCGATGAAGTTGATGCTGTTGATCATCCCCACCACCCACAGGGCGGTGAAGCCAACGGCGTACGGTCCGTCCAGCCGGATGCTGGCGGGACCGAACGGGTTGTTGATCGTGTCGATGAGGAGGCCGCTCCCCACCGCGATCACCGCGAGCAGCGCCTGGCCCATGAACTGCCAGCGGGCGCGGAGCTGCCAGGTGTCGTCAAGCACGCCCAGGATCGTGGCGACGAGGCCGCCGGCCACGAGGCCCACGAGCTCCGGGGCGTTGATCCCGGACGGGACGGGCACGCCGCCGGTCTGGGCGTTGATCGCCACGCCCACGCCCGCCACCAGCAGGAACGCCACGGCCACGGCGATGCCGCCGCCGCGCGGGATGGGGTGCTCGTTGACCCGGCGGTGATCCGGGTGGTCGATGTTGTCGAGCGCGATGGCGACGCGCTTGACGAGCGGCGTCAGGACGAGGGCCAGCAGCGCCGCCGCGATGAACGCGGCCAACAGGGTCGGCAGGTACGTGAGGGCGGCGCCGGTCAACCGCATGTGCAGCTCATCGGCGGGTGCCCATCACGTCGTTCGTCGTTGCTCGTCGTGCGCCTGGGGGCCTAGGCTCGGTCGCGCGGGAGGCCCGGGACCGGGAAGCCCGCAACCAGCTCGCGGATCTCGCCGCGGATGCGCTCGTGGACCTGCTCGTTGTCACGCTCGCGGAGCGCCTCGACGATCCAGCCGCCGATCTTGCGCATCTCGTCCGGGCCCATGCCACGCGTGGTGGTGGCCGGGGTGCCGATGCGGATGCCGGACGCGATGTTGGGCGGGTTCTGGTCGAACGGGATGGCGTTCTTGTTGACCGTGATGCCCACGTCGTCGAGGAGCGCCTCGGCCTCCTTGCCCGTCACGCCCAGCGGGGTGACGTCCACGAGGGCGAGGTGATTGTCCGTGCCGCCGCTGACGAGGCGGGCGCCGGCCGCGGCCAGGGCCTCGGCGAGGACCTGCGCGTTGGCGATGGTGCGGGCCTGGTCGTCACGGAAGCCCTGGGTGGCGGCGAGGTGCAGCGCCACGGCCTTGGCGGCGATGACGTGCATGAGCGGGCCGCCCTGGACGCCCGGGAAGACGGACTTGTCGATGGCCGCGGAGAGCGTGCTCTTGCCCAGCGCCGGGAAGTCCTCGCGGTTGAGGCCCTCGGTGATGTCCGTCTTGGCGAACAGGAGGCCGCCGCGCGGACCGCGGAGGGTCTTGTGGGTGGTGGTGGTGACGATGTCCGCGTGCGGGAACGGGCTCTGGTGGAGGCCCGCCGCCACGAGGCCCGCGATGTGGGCCATGTCCACGAACAGGAGGGCGCCAACGCTGTGGGCGATGTGGCCCAGGCGCTCGAACTCCCAGGTGCGCGGGTACGCCGACGCGCCCGCAACGAGGACCTTCGGACGGACCTCCTTGGCCTGCGCCTCGAGGGCGTCGTAGTCCACGCGCTCGGTCTTGGGGTCAACGCCGTACGCGTGGACCTCGTACATCCGGCCGGAGAAGTTGACCGGGGAGCCGTGGGTGAGGTGGCCGCCGTGGGCCAGGTTCATGCCCAGGATGCGGTCGCCCGGCTTGAGGACGGAGAAGTACGCGGCCATGTTGGCCTGCGCGCCGCTGTGGGGCTGGACGTTGACGTGATCGGCGCCGAAGAGGGCCTTCGCGCGGTCGCGCGCGAGGTTCTCGGCGATGTCCACGTACTCGCAGCCGCCGTAGTAGCGCTTGCCGGGGAGGCCCTCGGCGTACTTGTTGGTCAGCCAGCTGCCCTGCGCCTCGTTGACGGCGGCGTAGGTGTAGTTCTCGCTGGCGATGAGCTCGATCTTGTCCGCCTGGCGGTGGCGCTCGAGCTCCATTGCGGACCACAGCTCCGGGTCCACCTCGGCGATGGGCGCCCAGGCGGTGGACGGGGCGGCGTGGCTCACTTCGGGTCCTCCTGGTGGTGATCGGTGTGTCAGGGCGGTGTGGGCGGCGAACCGGCGATCGTGCTGCCTGGAACAGCCGATACGGGCCGGTGTGACTGGCGCATGGAAGCCGCCCGCAGGCGGCGGCCCATTCTCCCACGGGACGCGCGGTGTGCGCGCGACATTCCGTGCCGCCGTGCACACATCCCCACGGCGGTCCGTCGCCCGCC
>CAIYZX010000449.1 GCA_903930745.1 uncultured Chloroflexota bacterium
CGCCTTCGCCGCCGGCCCGCGAGCCTCGTCACGCTCCTGCTGCTCATCGGCCTCCAGGCGCTGATCACCCTGCTCATCATCGTGGCCACCCGCGCCACCGACGACCCGCAGGCCGCCCTGGGCTCGCGGATGTTCCTCACGTTCCCCAACGCGTACGAGCTCATCGTGCAGATGCTCGTCTCCACGGCCTCGTTCCTGGCCGTCTGCTACGGCGCGGCCATCGCCGGGTCGGAGTGGGGCTGGGGCACGCTCAAGGCCGCCGTCGCGCGGGGCGAGAGCCGCGTGCGGTACACGCTGGCCAACTACGCGGGCGTCGCCGTCTTCACCGTGCTCGGCCTCGTTCTCGCGTTCCTCGCGAGCGTCGCCGTCACCGCCCTGGGTGCCGCCGCGACCAACGTGAGCCTCTCCGGCATGACGGACGCGGAAGCGCTCCTGCGCCTGCCGGAGCTCTTCGCCCGGGCCTGGCTGGGCCTCGCGCTCAACGCCGCGGTGGGCTTCGTGATCGCCACCGTGGCGCGCAGCCAGCTCGCGGGCATCGGCGCCAGCATCGGGCTCCTGTTCGCGTCCGGCATCGCCGGCGTCTTCGCCCCCCACCTCGTCAAGTGGCTTCCCTTCTCCGTCTCCGGGGCCGTGCTCAACGGTGGCGACGGAGGGGGCGTGATGGTGGGCGCCACGGAGATGGGCGTGCAGCTGGACTCCACCACGGCGATCTGGGTCTCGCTGGCCTGGCTCGTGGTGGCACTGGGCGTGGCCGCGCTCTACGTGGACCGCTCGGAGATCAACGGCTAGCCGCGGCAGGCCACCGGCGCCCATCGCCCAGGCCCCGTGCCCGCCGGGCGGGCAACCTGCACGACGGAGGCGCATTCCTGCCCGCTACGGGATACAGATCCGACGAGCGCGGGCCGGATGTGCAGATTCTGCCCGCACGGAGATGCAGGATCGCCGGGGCGTCGGCTGGGTTGCCCGCTGGGCGGGCATGGCAGGCGGGCGGGCATGGCAGGCGGGCGGGCGCGGCAGGCGCGGCGGGCGCGGCGAGCAGAGGACCGGGCGTCAGGGCCGGCGGGCCACCGGCGCCAGCCTTCCCCGCACCAGCGTCACGAGGTCCGCGGCCGCAAGCTCGATCTCCAGGCCGCGCCGCCCCGCGGACACGTGGATCGTGGGCCAGTCCGCGGCGGACGCGTCCACCACCACCGGCAGGGGCCGGCGCAGGCCCAGGGGCGATATCCCGCCCAGCACGTAGCCCGTAGCCTTCTCGGCCTCGGCGGCGACCGCAACGGCGGCCTTCCGGCCCCCCAGCGCATCGGCGGCCAGCTTGAGGTCCACCTCGCCATCGGCCGGGACCACGCAGACGCCCAGCTTCGCGCCATCGACCGCCACCACGATCGTCTTGAACACGCGGCCGGCCGGGATTCCCAGCGCCTCCACCGCCTCAAGGGCATAGCCGCGGCCGCCGGCCGCGAGGCTGGAACGGGCGTCATGGGTGTACTCGTGCACCACGAAGGTCACGCCACCGCGCTTCGCAACATCGATCGCCCTGGTTCCCTGTGCGCTCATGCCCGCATTGTCGGGTATGCTCGCCCCGGACCCGCGGCCACGTCGCGGCCCTCGCGTTGAACGAGGGCGCCGGCCCGGAGTCAAGCCACAGCGACAGGCGGCAGCGACAATCGCAGCCCGTCGCGACAGACAATCGAACACACGGAGCAACCTTGCGCTTCGACGAGCTGGGGCTCTCCCCTGAGCTGGTCCGCACCGTCGCGGACGAGGGGTACACGGAGCCCACGCCCATCCAGGAACGGGCGATCCCGATCGTCCTCGAGGGAAAGGACGTCCTCGCGGCCGCCCAGACGGGCACCGGCAAGACCGCCGCCTTCGCGCTGCCCATCCTGGACCGCCTCAAGATCCACGCGAACACCTCGTTCTCGCCCGCCCGCCACCCGGTCCGTGCGCTCATCCTCACGCCCACGCGAGAGCTGGCCGTGCAGGTCGCGGACTCCGTCAAGACCTACGGCAGGCAGGTCCCACTCCGCTCCGCGGTGGTCTACGGCGGCGTTCCCCTGGATCCGCAGATCAAGGAGCTGCTCGCCGGCGTGGAGATCCTCGTGGCCACGCCGGGCCGCCTGCTGGACCTCGTGGGCCAGCGTGCCGCGAACCTCGCACAGGTGGAGATCCTCGTCCTTGACGAGGCGGACCGGATGCTGGACATGGGCTTCATGCCGGACATCCGCCGGATCATGGACCTGCTGATCAGTCGCAAGCAGACGCTGCTCTTCTCGGCCACGTTCAGCGACGACATCAAGCGCCTCGCGGGCTCCATCCTGCGGGACCCGGTGCAGATCGAGGTGGCCCGCCACGGCACTGCGGCCGAGACCGTGCGCCAGCTGGTCTTCCCCGTGGACCGCGACCGCAAGGAGGAGCTGCTCCGCCACCTGATCCTGGAGGGCGACTGGCACCAGGTGCTGGTCTTCACCCGGACCAAGATCGCGGCGAGCCGCCTGGCGTCCTGGCTGGACCGCAACGACGTGGCCGCCACCGCCATCCACAGCGACCGTGCCCAGTCTGACCGGACGCGCGCCCTGGAGGACTTCAAGGCGGGCGAGATCCGCGTGCTGGTGGCCACAGACGTGGCGGCCCGAGGCCTGGACATCGACGCCCTGCCGCACGTCGTCAACTTCGAGCTCCCCTGGAACCCCGAGGACTACGTCCACCGCATCGGCCGGACGGGTCGGGCGGGCGCCACCGGTGACGCGATCAGCCTGGTCTGCATCGACGAGGCGGACCTGCTCCGCGGCGTCCAGCGCCTGCTCCAGCGGGCGATCGACTGGGAGGTCGTTGACGGCTTCCAGCCGCGGCGCGACGAGCCGCAGCCACTGCGCGGGCCCAACGCCGGCGGTGGCCGGGGCGGGCGCGGCGGTGGCGGCGGACGCGGGTACGGCGGCCGCCGCTAGGGACGTCTCGGGCGCGGCCCGGGATCAGCCGTCCGGCAGGACGGAGGGGTCGCCGGAGACCACCGGGTCCACCTCATCGGACGGCCCCGCCGAGGCGTCCGGCGTTGGCGTGGGCGACGGCGTCTCCTGCGGGATCAGGAGGTCCATGAGCGCGGACGCGATCTTCCCGGGGTCCCGGTAGGACTGGTTCGTCAGCACCACGATCGTGAACCCTGACGAGGTCAGGTGGCGGGCCACGCCCCGGAAGCCCAGCAGGCGCCCGGAGTGGCCCAGCGCCGCGTGCGTGCCCACGGGGATCCCCTGGATGCCCAGGCCGTAGGGGACCTCGGCGCCCAGTGCCGCAGTCAGCGAGATGTCGTCCAACATCGCCGCGAGCGTGGGTGCCGTCACCACGCGCCCGGAGGCGTAGGCACGGATCCAGCGCGCCGTGTCCAGCGCCGTGGAGGCCATGGAGCCCGCGCCACCCGCCGCGGTGATCACGGAGCGGAACGGCATGAACCCGCGGCTGTCGGCCCCGCCCAGCGCGTCGTGGGTCCACTCGCCGTCCACCTTGCGCAGGCTGTAGCCCGTGGCCTCCGGGGCCAGCGGCGGCTCGTCCCCCTGGTACCAGGTGTCGCGCAGGCCCAGGGGATCCAGCAGGCGGGTGCGGATCTCCTCGGACAGCGGCTTGCCCGTGGCCTTCTGCACGAGGAGCCCCAGCAGCACGTAGTTCGTGTTCGCGTAGGTCCACTGCGTGCCGGGGTCCGCGTGCTCCGGGTCCACGTAGGAGAGCGCCTGCTCCGCGGTCCACTCGGCGGCGGTGTCGCCCTGCAGCGCCTTGTCGATCGTGGGACTCAGGAAGAAGTCCGGCAATCCGCTCGTGTGGTCCAGCAGCATCCTCACGGTGATGCGGGGGTCCAGCGTGATCGCCACGTCCGGCAGCAGCGGGGCCACCGGAGCATCGAGCGAGATGGCTCCTTCCTCCGCCAGCTGCAGGACCACGGCGGCCGTGAAGGTCTTGGACACGGACGCGAGCGCAAACGCGGTGCCCGGCTTCACGGGGCGTGCGGACGCCTCGTCCGCCAGGCCGGACACGCCGGCCCATTCGTGACCGTCAGGCCAGATGATGGCCACGGAGATGCCCGGGATGGACTGGCGCAGCCGGATGGCGTCGAGGCGCTGCTGGAGGCGGACCTCCGGCGGCTGGGTGGGCGATGGCGTGGGACTCGCGGGCAGCGCGGAGGCGCTGGGGGCGGGCGACGACGACGGGGCGCCCGATGGCGCCGGCGATCCCAAGGGTCCTGGGCTGTGCTGGGCCACGACCGGCGCAGGTGTCGGCGGCACCAGCATCACCGCCCCGGCGATCACGGCGATGCCCGCGACCACACCGAGCAGGCCGCCGAGCCCGGTGGCGGCGAGGCGCTTCGGCCGTTCGTTGGGCATCATGTGCGCGAACGATACCGCCACACAAGACCGGAGACCATGACCCCTGACCGCAGCGCCCCCGCCCTCCTCCGCGAGGCGGACCTCATGGTTGACGGACCCGTCCCCTTCGGCCGCCCGGCCAAGCACGCCGGACCGGGCGTCTTCATCGTGGAGCTGGCCGCGCCCATCGCCTCGCCGAACCTTGATCTCGCCGCCATCGGCAAGTGGCTGGAGCGTGTCCCGGACCTGCGCCTCGATGGCGAGCGCCCCACGTCCAAGCCGCTCGCGGAGCGCCTCCGCTCCTTCTGGCTGCCCGGCCAGCAGGTGGTGTTGATCGGCAGCACGCCCGGCAATCTCGCCGCCCGCCTCAACGGCATGGCGAAGACCGTCCCGGGTGACCGCAAGCCCGCGTGGACCGGGTTCTGGCTGCACTTCCTGCGCGGCGTGGAGCTGAACGTCTGGTGGACGGCCACGAAGGACGCCGACACGACCACGCTCACGGAGGGCTACCTGCTGGACGCGTTCGCCGCGGGCGTGGACGCGGCGGAGGCCGCCCGCCTGCGCGAAGGCTCCGCGGTGCTGCCTTGGGCCATGCTGCAGTCCGGCGATGGACGCCGCAAGAGCACCGGGATCACGAACCCGCTGCTCCCGGAGGAGAAGGCGCCGGTGCCCAAGCCGGTGCGCCGGATCGTGGAGCTGCCGGTGGCCGAGGCCGATGGCGCCCGCGACGAGGCCAGGCGCGCCCGCCGCCCCGCGCCGGGCCGTGGGGCCGGCAAGGTGGCCTCGGCCGCCGCGTACGCCGCCCAGGGCTCGCCGCGCAAGGCGGCTGAGCAGGTCCTCCTCTCCCCGGAGGGCAAGGAGCGCCTCGAGGGCGAGCTGGCGGACCTGATCTCCCAGCGCCCGGAGGTCATCAGGCGCATCGCCACCGCGCGCGAGCACGGTGACCTCAAGGAGAACGCGGAGTACCACGCCGCGCGCGAGGAGCAGGGCTTCCTCGAGGGCCGGATCCGCCAGCTGGAGGCGAAGCTCAAGGTGGCGGTGGTGACCGCCCCCACGGAGCGCGGCCAGCACGTGGAGATGGGCTCGCGGGTCCGCGTGGAGACGGACGGCGAGGAGCAGACGTTCACCATCGTCTCCGCCGCCGAGGCGCGTCCTCGTGAGGGCCGGATCTCCAACGTGTCCCCGGTTGGGGCCGCGCTGGTGGGGCGCCAGGTGGGCGATGCCGTGACGATCATCACGCCGGGCGGCAACGTCCGCTACGACATCCTCGAGATCTCCTGATCCCGCCGCTGCGGCGGGCCCGGCCGGTCAGCGGTCCCTGGACCTCTTCCCGCCCAGCAGCGAGACCACCACGAACAGTGCGCCGAGCCCGATGAGGGCGTAGGGCAGGATCTCGTCCAGGCGGCCCAGCGGGTGCCCGTTGAGGCCGATCACGCCCTCGAAGAAGAAGGCGAACCCGGCGAACAGGGCGACGCCCGTGAGCGTGCTGCGCAGGCCGTCGCCCACGAGATCGCCGTCCCGGTGGACCGCTCCGTACAGGAGCATCGCCACGCCCGGGGCGGTGGGGGCCACGAGCGCCCACGCGTACGCCCACGTGGAGTAGAGGCCGGTCACGTCCTGGACCCAGAGGACCAGGCCAACGGACGCGATGATCGCGCCCGGGACGGCGAGCCCGAGACCGCCGCGCGGCGGGATGAACAGGGAGCCCACGAGCATCGCGATGCCCGGGATGACGATCCAGGCGGGCCAGGTGGGCACGCCCACGTACTGCTGCAGCACGCGCTCCAGGAGAATGGCCCCGCCGGCCACCACGAGGATCACACCGGCGACGAGGCCGGGTCGCGCCTCGCGGGGTGCCGGCGTCGGGGGCAGCCCGCCACCCGCTGGCGCAGCGGCCTGCCCTGCGTACCAGGTGGGGCCCGGGGGCGGCGGCGTTGCGCCGGAATCGGGCGGGACGGGGTTCGTCATTCGTGGCTCCTCCCTCTGCTCGCCACCGATCCTACGCCCTCGTCGGCGTGTCGCGCCGCGGTCGCCGGGACGAGCGCCTCCACCACCGTGCCCTGGCCGGGCGTGGACGTGACGGTGAGGCGGCCGCCGAGGCGGGCGGCGCGGGCGTGCATGCCGGCGATGCCCAGGTGGCCGTCGGGCACGGTCGCCGGGTCAAACCCGTGGCCGTCGTCACGGACGCGGAGGCGGATCCCGTCCGGCACCCGGGCGAGATCCACGCGCGCCTGGTGGGCACCCGCATGCTTCACCACGTTGTGGAGTGCCTCCTGGGCGATGCGGTACAGGGCGTCCTCCACCTCCAGGGCAGGTCGATCCGGGAGATCGGCCTCGATGACCACGGGCAGGCCGATGCGGCCGGACAGGGCGGCCGCATGGGTCCGCAACGCGGTCACGAGACCCTGCTGCTCCACGTTGCCGGGCCGCAGCTCGAAGACGAGGGCACGCAGCTCCGCGAGCGCATCGCGCTGGAGCTCGCGCAGCTCGGCGAGCCGCGCCGGGACCGCTGACGGATCCTTGTCCAGCAGCAGCTCGATGCTCCGCGAGACCAGCGTCATGGAGAACATCGCCTGGGTCACCGAGTCGTGCAGCTCGCGCGACAGGTGCGCCCGCTCCTCCGATGCTGCAAGGTCCGCCGCCTGGCGCAGGAGGTTGCGCTCCATCCGATCGCGCTCCGCGATGTCGCGAGCCGTGCCGTGCGCGCCCACGAA
>CAIYZX010000450.1 GCA_903930745.1 uncultured Chloroflexota bacterium
GGATGTCCTTGTACGCGACGACCTGGGTCCAGGTCACGGGCTGCGTCTCGGGTTCGGTCATGCGACGGGGTCTCCTGCGAGGAAGTGGGTGACGAGGCGGGTGAACTCGATGGGCTGTTCGTCGTGGGGGGTGTGGCCGGCCCCCTCGATCTCACGGAGCGTTGCGCCGGGGATTGCCGCGGCCACCGCGCGGGCGCGGGGAAGGCCGATGGCGTCAAGGGTGCCCGCGATGACGAGGGTCCGGGCGTCGATGGCGGCGAGGCGGTCGTGGAGCGGCTCCATCGCGCCCTGGCCGGCGCCGCGGAGGCTCAGCGCGAGGCCCTCGGGGCGGTTGGCGAGTCGGATCCTGCGCTGGCGATCGGCGCGCTCCGGGCGCATGGTGGTGGCGTGGCTCGCGAAGACCGGGTTGCGCTCCCAGTCCGCCACGAACCGCTCGATGCCGTCGCGCTCGATGGCCTGGACCAGGCGCTCGTCAGCCTCGCGGCGCTCGCTGCGTGCGCCTGGGTCCGCGATGCCCGCGCTGGGGCTCTCGAGGACGAGGCGGTTGACGGCCGCCGGGTGGGCGACGGCGAGGCGCAGCGCGATGCGGGCGCCCAGGCTGTAGCCGATGACGTCCGAGGGGGCTGCGTGGAGGTTGTCCAGGATCTCCGAGAGGTGGTCCGCGGTGCGCTCCACGGTGGCTTCCTGCGGGTCCGTCACGGCGCGGCCGGTCCGGCCGTGGCCGGGCAGGTCCACCACGATGACGTTGCGGCCAAGCGCAACCATGCGCCGGGCGAGGGGCGCCCAGCTGATACCCCGGCCGGTGAAGCCGTGGAGCAGGAGCAGGGGCGCGCCGGTCCGCGGGCCCGTGGCCCGGACCTCCCAGCGCATGCCGTTGATCAGCACGCCCGCGTCACCAGGACTTGTTGCCGGACGGGGTTGACTTGACGATCGCCCGCGCGACGGCCGCCGCGAGCCCGCGGTGGAGGTCGTAGTTGCGGGCGCGGTCCGTGCGGAGCTCGATGACGTTGACGCCGCGCCTGCCCACGGCCTCCTTGACGGCCGTTGCCAGCTCGAGGTGGTCCACGAGGCGGTGCGTGCCGCCCAGTGCCGCCACGATGGGCGCCACGTCCACGCCATGGGGCGTCCCGAAGAGCTCCTCGTAGTGCTCCGGCAGGCCGGAACCCGCGGGCGCGGAGCCGGGCTGGGCCTGGGGCAGGAACGAGAAGATGCCGCCGCCGTCGTTGTTCACGAGGACGATGGTGGCGGACAGGCCGTGGGTCTTCGCCGCCAGCAGGGCGTTGAGGTCGTGCAGGAAGCTCACGTCGCCGATGACCAGGGCCACGGGTCCCTCGCTCACCGCGGCGGAGCCCAGCGCGGTGGAGACCACGCCGTCGATGCCGTTGGCGCCGCGGTTGCTCCGGACGGTGAGACGCTTCGAGGTGCTGGGGAGCCAGGCGTCCAGGTCGCGGACCGGCATGGAGTTGCCCGACCACAGGACGGCGCCGTCTGGGAGCGCGTCTGCGAGGGCCGTGGTGACGGCGCCCTCGAAGGGCTCGTACAGCTCCGCCTGCCAGGCGTTCATGGCCTTGACCGCCGCCTTCTCGGCCGCCATCCAGCGCCGGGACCAGGGGAGGCGGCGGGCTTGGTTGCCCATGGCCATCGCGACCGCCTGGGCGGTGGCCGCCGCGTCCGCGTGGACGAGCGTCGCCGGGATCAGCGCGGGCTCGCGCCAGCCGCCGTCACCGTCAAGGACGATGAGCCCGGGTCGCGCCCGCTCCAGGAGCTGGAGGATGGGCTTGGAGGTGGGCATGGCGCCCGTGCGGATCACGAGGTCCGGCTTGTTCCGCTCGATCCAGGTGCCCGGCCGGACCACCTGGTCCGCGCGGCTCATGACGAGGCTGCGGTCGTGCGGGCCGGTTCGGAGACCGGAGAGCGGGTCTGCGAGGATCGGGTAGCCGGTGGCGTTCGCGAGGGCGGCCACGGCGGCGGGGAGCTCCGGGTCGTCGTCCGGGCCCGCCACGATGAGGCCGCGAACGGTGCGACCGAAGAGCTCGGCGAGGCCGTTGACCATCGACGGGTCCAGCGTGGGGCGACCCGGTATCGCGGCCAGGTACGGCGCACCCAGGAGGGGCTGCAACGCGGGCGCCGGGGCCGCAGCTTCGGCGGCAGCCGCGTCGTCTCCGGTCGTCTTCGTCGGCGTCGGGGCCGTCGTCAGCGTCGGCGTCGGCTCGCCCAAGGGGCCATCGGGGATCAGGGGCTCCCGGAACGGGACGTTGACCTGGACCGGGCCCGCGGGTCCTGCCGCTGCGGTGGCCACGGCCCGGCCGGCCATGCCCCGCACGTGGGCCTCCGTCACGGGCTGCCCGTCCATCAGCGGCAGGTTGGTGAACCACTTGGCGGCCCGGCCGTACAGGTGGACCTGGTCCACCGTCTGCGGGGCGCCGCGGTCCTGCAGCTCCACCGGGCGATCCGCCGTGAGGACCACCAGGGGCACGCGGCTCAGCTGCGCCTCCACCACGGCCGGGGCGAAGTTCACCGTCGCCGTGCCGGAGGTGCCCAGGAGGACCACCGGGCGGCCCAGCGTCCGGGCCATGCCCAGCGCGAAGAAGCCCGCGGCCCGCTCGTCCAGGTGCATCCAGACCTTCAGGCCCACCGCGGTCCGGAGGGCGAGGGCAAGGGGCGTGGAGCGCGAGCCGGGGCAGACCACGGCGTCCGTGACGCCTGCGGCCACCAGCTCGGCGGCGAAGAGGCGGAGGAGTCGGCTGTCGCTCATCGGTTGTTGCTCATCGGATCTCGATGCCTTCCGTGCCTGCCGCGCCTAGCGCTCGTCCGCGGGGATGCCCAGGGCGGTGAGGACGGCCCGCAGCTTGATGCGCGACTCCTCCCACTCGCGGTCCGGGTTGGAGTCGGCCACGATCCCGCAGCCGGCGAAGAGCCAGGCCCTCGTCCGGTCCACGATCCCGCAGCGGAGCGCCACGCAGAGCTCCCCGTCGCCGTCCGCGCCCAGCCAGCCGATGGGGCCGGCGTACCAGCCGCGGTCGAAGCCCTCGTGCTCGTCGATCAGGGCCACGGCCACGTCGCGGGGCTCGCCGCCCACCGCGGGCGTGGGGTGGAGTCGGGCGCCCAGGCTGAGCAGGCCGTTGCCCTCCGGCACGGTCCCGCCGATCTCCGTGACCAGGTGCTGCACGAAGCGCAGCGTCATGATCCCGGGCTGCTTCGCCACCTCGATGGTCTCGGCCACCGGGCGCAGGACGTCGCGGATGGCCGCAACGACGATCGCGTGCTCCTCGCGGTCCTTCTCGCTGTCCAGCAGGTCCTGGGCGAGCCTTGCGTCCTCCTGCGCATCCGCCCCGCGGCCGATGGTGCCGGCCACGGCGACCGTCTTGAACGTGCGACCGTCCGTGCGGACCAGGCGCTCCGGGGTGGCGCCGATGAACGTGCGCCCGCCGCGCCGGAACGCGTAGATCGTGGACTCCGGGGCGCTCGCCGCGAGCCTGCGGAGGGCGTTGGGGACGTCCAGTTCCACGGGGCTGCGGAGACCGAGCCGCCGTGCGAGGACCACCTTGTCGATGCGGCCGCGGCCCACGGCGCCCGCGAACATGCCCACGAGGCGGCGCCAGTGGTCGTGATCCGGCTGCTCCCCTTCGGTGGCGAGCGGGGCGATGACCGGGCGGGCCACGAGGCCGTTGGGGTTGGGGGCATCCGCCTTCGCGCGGGCGGCGAGCGTGGTCCAGGTGCGCTCCAGCTCGCGCGGATTCGCCTCGTTGGCCACGGCCGCAGCGGTGATGGTGCTGCGGCCGTCGCGGGTGGCGAGGAGGAGCTGCGGGAGGACGAGGCTGCTGGCACCGAAGGGGCCCCACGGGTCGTCCGCGGCGGGGGTGCGGCCGGTGAAGCCCAGGCCGCCGAGGAGGGTGGGGCCACCGATGGCCTGGCTGGGCTCGGTGTCCTTCGACTCCGTCCTGGTCGCTGCGTCTTCGCCCATGGGGTTGGCGTTGACGACGTCCAGCCGGGCGGCGGCGACGTCCAGGCGGGCGCCCGCGAGGAGGTTGTGCCACTCGGCCTCGGCCGTTGCGAAGCGGTCCGGGCCCTGCGGCTCGGTGGCCCACGCACGGCCGATGCCCACGAGCGCCATGCCCTGCGACGGGCGCAGCCAGAGCGCGGCCTCGAGGTCCGCCTCCACCGCGGCGGCGTAGAGCGTGATCGCGTCCACCGTGGGGACGGGCTCCGTGACGGCGACCAGGGAGCTGGGCTGGTTCGCTCCAGCAGCAGCGGCGGCGTCGGCCCGGCTTGTGTCGGCGGCGGCTTCGGCGGCCCGGCTTGCGTCGGCGGCGTTGGCGTCGGCGGCGGCTTCGGCGGCCCGGCTTGCGTCGGCGGCGTTGGCGTCGGCGGCGGCTTCGGCGGCCCGGCTTGCGTCGGCGGCGTTGGCGTCGGCGGCGGCTTCGGCGGCGAGGGCGCGGAGGCGCTCGGCGAGGCCCAGGTCCGCGGCACGGGCGTCCGTGATGGGGCGGGTGGCGGTCATCGGGCGGAGTCCGGGAACTCGTGGCCCGGGACGGGGAGCGGGATCTCCCCCACCCGCTCGGCGGCGACGCCTGCGCTCCGCAGCAGCATCGCGCGCAGGGACGGGTAGGCGTCCTCGAGGCGGCCCGGCTTGTCCGCGAGGAGCCAGCGGGCGACCACCTCGTTGATTGCGCCGAACCAGGCGACGCTCGTGATCCGGGTGTCCATCGGCGGCACCGCGTCCGCGGCAACGGCCTCGTCCAGGTAGCCCTGGATCAGGCGCGAGAAGCGCTCGTGGAGCTGCTGGGTCTCGGCCTGGAAGACGCGGCCGGCGCCCATCGTGTCCAGGAACAGGAGCCGGGCCATCGTCCTGTGGCCTGCGAACGTGGCGAGGACGGCGTGGATCGCGGCCTCCGCCTTGGCGACCGGCTCGGTCTCGGTGGCCACCGCTCGCTCCACCTTGCCCACCAGCTTGTCCGCGGTGGTGTCCATGAGCTCGCGGAAGATGGCCTCCTTGGTCTTGAAGTGGAAGTAGATGCCGCCCTTGCTGGTCTCGGCGGCATCGGCGATGTCGTCCACCGCCGTGTCGCGATAGCCGCGGGTGGCGAAGGCGCTGAACGCCGCGTCCAGGATCCGCTCGCGGCGGCTGCGGCTCTGTTCGGTGGGGTCGATGCGCGCCATGGTCTGCTGCCTGCTCGCTGCTTGTCGTGCTCACGCGGGTTCGCGGGGACCGACCGACTGGTCGGTCGGTTGTTGCCCAGATCCTAGCGCAGCGTCGCGCCGGGCACCGTGCAGGCCTGTTCGATGCCCAGCCAGCGCCCGATCCGGTTGCGGTTGGCCGCTACGACCCGGTACGCCGGCTCCAGGAGCGCGTGGCCCAGTCGATGGTCCGCGAGCCGGGCGAGGTGCCGCCAGCCGGGGACCTGTCTCGTGGCGTGGAGCACTGCTGCGGCGCCCGTCCTGAGCTCGCCGTCCGCGGTCGCCACGTGGAGGGTGGCCCGCAGGTTCCGGCCTTCGAGTTTCGCGCGGACCTGCGCGAGGTCATCGTCCCCGGGCGCGTCGTTGCGGTTGGCCGCAACGACTTCGACCACCTGCAGCGGCACGGCCCGCAGCCGCTCGGGCGCCGCCCGTCGCATCAGCCAAGCGGCGGCGTGCGTGCACAGACC
>CAIYZX010000451.1 GCA_903930745.1 uncultured Chloroflexota bacterium
CCGAGGGAGAGGGAGCGATTACTTGCGGCGGATCACGAAGACGCGGTCGTAGCCGTCGGCCTCGAGGACGCCCAGGAAGTCGTGGCCCACCTTGGCGGACCAGGCGCTGATGTCGTTCTTGGTGGCGGGGTCCGTGGACCAGATCTCGATGGTGGAGCCGAGGGGCACGCCGGCCATCCCCTTCTTGGCCTCGAGGAGCGGGCCGGGGCAGGCGGTGCCGCGGGCGTCGACGATCTTGTCGGCCTCGAGGACCTCGAGCTCTGCGGTGGTGGACATGTCGCGTGTCTCCCTGTGCTGTGCGCTGACTGGTTGATCAGTACGTCAGGACGTTGGTGGCCGAGGTGACCTCGGCGATGAAGCGGCCGGCGGCCACGACCTCCGCGCCCTCCACGAGGTCCGCGGCGCCGATGCCGCGGCTCTTGAGGCACGGGCTGCAGACCAGGAGCGAGGCGCCCATGGCGCGCACGTCGCCCAGCAGCTTCGCCAGCGGCGGGAACTCCGGGGCGGCTACCTCCTCTGCCACGCCCTGCGTGACGAGACGGACGGCGTCCCCCTGGAAGCCCATGACGACGGCCACGTCCGAGGCGAGTGCCGCGGCGGCCATCACGAAGGGGATGGTGGACAGCTCCGGGTCCGTGGGCCCGTGCGTGACCATGAAGACCAGCTTCTCGGCGTTGGCCATGACCGGCGTTCCTCCTCGATGAAGACGACCTGGCTAGATGAAGACGATCTGGCCGCCATCGGCGGCGAGCAGGAAGGTGGCGATGCCGCCCTCGGTGTCCACGATGGGATCGAGGGTGCTGACATCGATGCCGAGGACATCCAGCGACCCGGAGCAGGCGAGGATGGTCATCTCGCCCAGCTCCTTGGCCATGCGGAACGTGTCCATCCACGGGATCGCCCTGGTGCCCTTCACGGGACGGCTGGCCCCGTCGGCCATCGCGTCCCACGCGAGGCCCGCGCTCTCGTCGAGCCGCACGGTGCGGAACGCGTCCAGCGCCCAGTACTGCAGCAGGATGTTGACCGGCTGGCCCATGGCCGCGGCGCCCGCGGCGAGGGTGGCGGCGGCGTGGAGCTTGTCCGCGGTGCCGGAGAAGAGGACCAGGTTCAGCGTGTCGCTCATCGTGTTGGGCCACTCATGCAGGTGTTCGCATCCGTGTAGATGGGTGCTACGTGGTGGTATATGCTTCCTGCATATAGAAGACGCGGGCCAATAGTCCCGTCATGGCGTGACGCGGCACGGATTTCGCGGGTCCCATGGCGGCAGGGGCCGCACATGCGAACGCCCCGGCGGGTGACCGGGGCGCTGGGGTTGTGTGCGAGCCCTGGGGGACGCCGGCGCACGCGGCGCCGGCTCGGGTCTCTCAGCCGGCTCGGCGGGCCACCATGACCGCGTCGATGGGGGCGCGTGCCCCTGCGTCCTCCCCTGCCCGGCGGCGGGTGGCCTCGGCGCGGACGACCTCGAAGCCTGCCGGCAGCTCCGCGGCGGCCTCGGCCGCGGTGAACAGCACGTCCGGGTCCTGCGGACCTCCCACCCCATGCGCCAGGTTGGTCCGGTCGTGCGCGACGACCAGGAGCGTGCCGCCGGGGGCCACCGCGGCGGCGGCGCGCGCGTGGACGCCCCGGCGCTCGGCCGCGGGGAGATGGATGAAGAAGAGGGTCACGAGATCGTAGGCAGCGGCGTCCGGCGTCCAGGCAAGCAGGTCCCGCTGGACCCAGTCCACGCCAACGCCCTCGCGCGAGGCCCGGGCTGCGGCGCGCTCCAGCGCCACGGGCGAGAAGTCCACGCCGGTCACGCTCCAGCCGGCCTGCGCCAGCCAGACGGCGTTGCGCCCATCGCCGGACCCAAGGTCAAGGGCACGGCCGGGGCGCAGGTCCGCGACGATGGCCGAGAGCGTGGGATCCGGCTCCGTGGACTCGATGGGCTCGCGCGCGGCGTGGCGCTCATCCCACATGCGACGGCGCTCGGGATCGGCCGTGTGATCGCCCACGGGAAGGGAGGGGTCGCGATGCACGTGCGGCGGCGCTCCTAGTGCCCGGCGACGCGGGGCAGGGTCACCCATTCGAGATACAGGGCATCGAACTCCGCCACGAGGCGCGTGCGCTCCTTCATGACGGCGGCCCACTCGTCCAGGGCGTCGAATCCGGCGTTGGTCAGCTCGTAGTCCCGACGGGCCGGCCCGGAGCCCGTGGCCCACGCCGAGCGGACCTGGCCCTGCTGCTCCAGGTCCCGCAGCGTCCGGTAGACCTGGCCCACGTCAACGGCACCGTTGGTGATGCCCAGCTCCGCAAGCTGTCCCACGATGGCGTAGCCGTGCACGTGGCCGGAGGCCAGGAGCGCGAGGACGAAGGGCTCCATCCAGCGGTGATGGCTGCCGATGGGCGCCCAGCCGCGGTGGACGGGCGCGCCGGAGCGATCCCGAGCGGACGCGATCCCGTTGACGGGGTCGATCCGGGCAGGGGTGGCCGCCACGCCGGAGTCCGTGTCCGGATCGGGATCGGCGGCGGACCCGGCATCGCCGGAGGGATCGGGGACGTTGGGGGCGTCGGGGACAGACATGTGCCGGGAGCATAGTCGGAACGGCGGGTGCCCGCCATGCGATGTCACGTGCTGCACGATCGGCCCACGGGCCGGATCACACCCGCGGTAGGCTCGCACGCCATGAGCACGCGTGAGCAGACCCTGGCCGCAATCGTGGACACGTTCGTTCCGGCCTCGGACGGCCTGCCGTCCGCCAGCGAGATGGGCGTCCACACCCGCCTTCTCGAGGAGGTGGCCGCGCTGGGCAAGCCGGCCCTCGCGAGCCAGCTGGACCTGCTCCTGCGGATGGTGGACACGCCGCTGGGAAACCTCGTGGTCTCGGGGCGCCCGCAGGCGGTCTCGCGCATGTCCCCGGCCGCACGCGAGCGCTGGCTCAAGGCGCTGGGCGCCTCCCCGCTGGGCCTGCGGCGGATGGCCTTCCAGGACCTCAAGCGCCTCACGCTGCTGCTCGCGTATGGCATCGAGGACTCGCCCTGGCGGGCCACCACGGGGTTCGTGCCACCGAGGCCGGACCGCGCGAACCCGAGCCGGGTGACGGTGCGGACGCCGCGCCCCGGGGAGACGTACGCCGCGGATGCCGTGGTGATCGGCTCCGGCGTGGGCGGCGGGCTCACCGCTGCGGTCCTCGCGGCCGCCGGCAAGAAGGTCCTGGTGCTGGAGCGCGCGGCGATGGTCACCGAGGAGGGCTTCGGCGGGCCGGAGCTGGCGGGTCTCGGCGCGCTGTTCCTTGACCGGGGCCTCGCGGCGACCACGGATCGGTGGATCTCCATCCGGGCGGGCTCCGCTGTGGGCGGCGGCTCGGTGGTCAACTGGAGCTCCTCGCTGCGGGCACCCGCCGCCGTCCGCGAGGAGTGGCGCGAGGCCGGGATCGGTGACGAGCTGGACACCCACTACGACGCCGTGGAGCGCGAGACGGGCGTCACGCTTGACGAGAGCCCGCGGAACGGGCCGAACGGGAGGCTGGCCGCGGGCCTGGATGCGCTGGGCATCGAGTGGCAGACGATCCCGCGCAACGTGCGCGGCTGCACGGACTGCGGCCCGTGCGCGGTGGGCTGCCGGACGGGCGCCAAGCAGTCCGTGCTCCGCACCTATCTCGCCCAGGCGTGCGCGGACGGCGCGGAGATCCTGGACCAGACCGAGGTGCTCACGGTCATCCTCGAGGGCGGGTGCGCCGCCGGCGTGACGGCCCGCGTGCCGGGCGGCGCCATCACGGTGCGTGCGCCGCTCGTCGCGCTCGCAGGCGGCTCCATCCTCTCCCCGGCGGTGCTGCAGCGGTCCGGCATCGCCCCGGCAACCGCCGGACACAACCTGCGGATGCACCCCGTGACCGCCATCGGCGGCATCTACGGCGAGTCCCTGGCCCCCTGGTCCGGCGTCCCGCAGAGCGTGATGAGCGACCGGTTCGGCGAGATCGACGGCGCCTGGGGCTTCCGCATCGAGGCCGCGCCCACGCACCCGGGCCTCATCGGGACCGGCTTCCCGTGGTGGGGCCCGGAGGTCCACAACACGTACATGCGGCGCTGCGACGGCGTGGCCGCGTTCCTGGCGATCGTGCGCGACCGGACGCCCGGGCGCATCCAGCTGGCCCGCGACGGGTCCGTGCAGATCAAGTACGCGCCGGGCGCCGCGGAACGCGAGCTGTTGCGCAGGGCCCAGGTGGAGCTGGCGCGGATCCACCATGCCGCGGGCGCGGAGCGGATCGTGGCGCTCACCACGCCGCCTGCGGACTGGGAGCCGTCGATGCCGTTCGAGCCGTACCTGGACTCGCTCGCCGCGCGCCCCATCGAGCCCAACCGGGTGCTGCTCTTCACCGCGCACCAGATGTCATCCTGCCGCATCGGCCAGAGCCCGCGGACGTCCACCGCGAACCCGGACGGCCAGGTGCACGGGGTGCCGGGGCTCTACGTGACCGATGCGTCCGCGATGCCCACCGCGTCCGGCGTGAACCCGCAACTCTCGCTGATGGCGATCGCACGGCGGACGGCGCAGCGGATGGTGGCCGCGTCCTAGCGACGGCATCCTGGCGGCCCCACGGACGGGGCGGCCCCACGGACGGACGCGGCTGCCTCTACCCCCGGAGCGTGTCCCTGATGCGGTCCGCGAGGTACGGCAGCGGGTCCTCCACGCCCGGGCCGGCCTCCAGGGTGACGGCATCCCACGCGCGCCCCGTCGCAAGCCCACGCGGGCCAAGGTCCTCGCCCATCCGCTCCAGCAGGAACTCCGCGTGGCGGTGGTGCAGCTCGCGATCGCCCGCGGGCCCCGCATAGACCTCCACGGCCAGGGACGGCGGGGTGACCGCCTGCTCGTGGAGCTCCGGCCACAGCCCCGCCAGGGAGCCGCCCGCAGCGGACGTCTCCACCACCACCAGCACCTGCCGCGTGGCGGTCCGCAGCCGCAGGTCCGGGACGCCCGCGTGGCGACGTTCCGGGCCGCGGGCCACCTCCACGCCCTCCAGGCCCCCCAGCAGTCCAAGCAGCCGGTCCACCAGTGCCGCCCTCGTGGACCGCCGAGGCAGGTGGGCAAGGTCGTTGGGGTCGTTGGGGGCGTCGCGGCGCCAGATCCGCATCGCGAGGCCGCGCTCATCGCGAGGGGGGTCGCCGGCGGGAATGGCGGAGAGACGGGTGACGGGCGACGCGGCCACCCAGAGGCAGGCGAGCGCGTCCAGCACGTCGTCATCCGCTGCGCCCGGCGGGTGGATCACCGGGATGGGCCTGCCGAAGGCGGCCTCCAGGAGCAGCCGGCGGCGCAGCCGGCCCTCGTCGGAGCGCTTGCTCGCGGGCTGCGGGATGCCGCCGTCCAGGTCCGCGAAGACCAGCTCCGGGTGCACCTCCATCACGAACGGGCGGGATCTGCCGGGGTCCTGCAGAGCGGGTGCCACATGGTCGTCCACGTCCCGGATGCGCTCGATGAGCGCGAACGACTGCTGCGTGAGCCCGTAGGCGGCGCGACGCGGGTCGTTGAAGCTGCGCAGCGCAAGCGCGGGTCGGGGCGGGGCCGGGAAGACCGACGCACCGCGGGCCAGGTCCAGCAGCGAGCGCGTGGCAACATCCGCGGCCCTGCCGCCCGGCCGTCGCTCGGGCTCCAGCCCGATGGGGATGTCGATCGCGATCCGGTCCGCGTCCATCGCCAGCACCGCCGCGAAATCCCGCACGACGCTCAGCACCACGGTCGCCGCGGTGCCGTGCTCGTCCACGTCTCCAACCGCGACGACCCAGCCGGCCCGACAGGCATCCACGCCGATGGCTCGCAACCTCCCCATGTGCGGGAGTATGGCACCCACGCGGGCGCGTATTCCCCTACCCTTCGCGAACCGTCGCAAGTACCCGGCGCGGTGTGATCGCTCCAGCCAGTCGCCGCCCATCGCCACCCATCGCAGCCGGGAGCCCGCCATGTCCCCCCGTCGGATCGCCATCGCCGTTGCCACCGCCCTCGTGGTCGCCCTCGCAGGTCCGGTCTCGGCGGGCACGCCGGCCACCGGCGCATGGGCGGCCCTTGGCACGGCGGCTCCGCTCCAGGACAGCCTCTTCACCGCCGTCCTGGGCATGAAGCCCGGCCCGGACGGGAACCTCTACGCCTATGGCTGGTTCACCAACGCCGGCGGAGATCCCACCGCGGACTACCTCGCCGTGTACGAGCCGGCCACCGCGACGTGGCATGGGCTTGGCTCCAACGGCGCAGGCGATGGCGTGTTCAACGCCCCTGTCCGCGACGTGGCGTGGTGGGGCTCCACGCTCTTCGTGGCAGGCGAGTTCACG
>CAIYZX010000452.1 GCA_903930745.1 uncultured Chloroflexota bacterium
ACTGCGTACATGGTGCCTCGGATGAGCGACTGCGGCCGCGGGGCGACCGCGACTTGGACACGTATAGGCGCCGCTCGGAACGCGGGCGCGAACGCGGAGTGTACGACCTGACCTTCCGGCCCGTCAAAGTCTCGCGCGCGGGGACCTGCCGGCGGCGGCGGACGGACCTCCCCCGGGTCGTGGAACGGGCCGGCGGCGGGGCGCGGGCGGGGGTGGCGGAGGCGCCTCGCCCAGCACCAGGGACTCGCGCACCAGCGTCTGCACGGCCAGTGTGGCGAGCACGCGGGCTGACAGCTCCGCCAGCACCTCGTCCGGCCGGCCAATGCCCTTCTCCGGGTCGTGGCGCAGCGTCATCCGCAGCGTCGCGGCGTCACCGTCAGGGGAGATCGAGAGCGCCACGTCCTCCACGAACGGCCGCAGGTCGTAACGCACCACGCCCTCGCCCTTGGCCCGCTCCCGTGGGATCGACGGCGCCGCGAGCATGGACGCGACGGCGGCACCCAGCGCGGACCCGAACCCGGCCGATGGCAACGCGACCACGGCCCGGTAGACGGACGCAACCACGCGGCCGGGGAGCGCCGCCTCGCCGGTCCAGACGTCGTAGAGATCAACCAGCCGGTACGCCTCGGGGAGATGGGCCGCCAGCGCCTCGCGCACGCGCCACGCGGGCAGGCGCTCCACGAGATGGATGTCCACGAGCTCCGCCTCACCGGGGATCGCGGCGGAGAGCGGCGCCGCGGGCACGATCCGAGCCCGCGGCTTCGGCCCGTCCAGACCGGCCAACGGCAGACCGGATGCGCCGAGCGCCGTCTCCCAGGCCTCCTGCTGCTCGCGCTGCCCGGTGGTGGACGTGATCGCTGATCGCACAAGGACGAGGCGCCAGCGCTGGACGGCCTCCTTCGCCACAGGAGGGGGCACGGTCGCCGTGGACGTATCGCTCGCTCGCACGAGTGCTAGTCTGCCGCCGTTGGGGCCATCCGTCCCGTCGCCAACGCCGGTTCTCTTGGAGCCGCCCTGGCGAAGGCCCCCGAGAGCCCACCGGGTGGGATGTTCGGCGGACCTGCTCGGTGATCATCCCGGATCCATACCGGATCCTCCAGCTTGAGCCCTCGGCGGACGACCACGCGATCGAGGTCGCCTACCGTCGCCTTGCCAAGATGTATCACCCGGACATCGCGGGCGCCGCGGGCGTGGAGCGAATGGTCCAGGTCAACCTTGCCCGGGACGCGCTCCGCAATCCGGCGATGCGTGCCGCGGTGGATCGCGCGCGGCAGCGGCGTGCGGCGGCGATGGCCAGCGTGGCGGCAGCGGACGGCAGGGACCGCGTCGCAGATGGCATGGCCCGGCAGGCTCGGGCCGATGCCCGGCCCGAGACGCCCACCCCGGTCATGTCGCAGGCCACGCGTCCCGGGTCCCGCACCGGCGAGACGCTGTTCCCGGCCGGCCGGCCTCCGGGCTCCCGATGCGAGCCTGCAGGTGCGCATGGCACCCAGGGGGACGGTTCGGCGAGCCTGCCGCATCTGATTGATAGGGCAGGCGTCAGGCCCGAGGCTGTCGGCGGGCGATGATCCAGAGGAAGCGCGCCTCGCCATCCGGCTCCCGGACCAGCGCCTCCTCGTCCGCGAGGACGTCCCAGTCCCCGGCAGCCAACAGCCGTCGGTAGGCGTCCGTGCCGAGCCCGGAGAAGAACATCGGTGCTCCGAGCCACTCTCCGGTCCAGCCCACGTCGATGCCCGCGGGAAACGACGCGAGGAGGATTCCGCCGGGCCGCAGCCACCCGGTGATTCGGAGGAGCAGGGCCTCGTGCTCTGCGGCCGGGAGGTGCCCGGTCGCGTAGAGGGCGACAACGCCGTCCATGCTCTGCTCCGGCATGTGAAGCGCCATCACGTCGCCAGTGCGGATGTCGGCCGTCGGGACGTTGTGCCTGGCGGCCTCGGCCTGGACCGGGGAGATGTCGACGCCGACCACGACAGCGCACCGATCGGCCAGTCGGCGGGTCCAGGGCACGCCGGACCCGCACCCGATGTCGAGCACGCTCGCGCCGGTGGGGAGCATGTCGCAGAACCGGTCGAACAGACGATCCCTTACCGGGTCGACGACCGCCTCGCTCCAGGCCGCGAAGGCGTCCGCGATGGCGTCGTAGCCGTCCGCCACGACCTGCTTCTCGCGCTCGGTGTCCATGCGAAGATCATCACCCTCTGCGCCGTCTTGTCGAGGGCTCGCCGTATCAATCAGATGCGGCAGCCTGTTCGGCGGGACCTGCGCCCGGCCGTCCGTCCGGCAGCGTCCTCGGGTTCGGCCGCTACGCTGGCTGGTCCCTCGGAGAGATCGCCCGCGTGGACCACGGGTACCTCGAGTGGCTGGAGCGCGCGCCCATCGGACGGCAGTACGTGCAGGAGGTGGATGCGCTGCTCCGGCGGGTTGGGCGCCGGGTTGGGGCGCCGGCCACCAGGATCGGCCTCGGTCTCAGCCGCCGTCCCTGATCGGACCCTCCCCGGCCCGGGGACCCCTCGGGGGGTCGAGCTCGTCAAGGCCCCGTGTTAGGCTCCGGCGCGATGAGGCTGACGGCCACGCCACCAGTTGCCCGCCTGCTCGGGGCGGCAGATGCGCGTCGGCGGCCTCGCCCGGTGAGGTTGTCCCGCGTGATCCGACTGTGATCATCCCCGATCCGTACAAGGTGCTCCAGGTTGATCCGTCGGCTGACGACGAGACGATCGAGGCCGCCTATCGCCGCCTTGCCAAGCGCCATCACCCGGACGTGGCCGGTCCCGAGGGGTCCGCGCAGATGGTCCAGATCAATCTCGCCCGGGAGACGCTCCGTGATCCCGCCAGGCGCTCTGCGGTGGACCGCGCGCGCCTGCGCAGGGAGGCGACCAGCGCCCAGGCCGCGGCCGCCGAGGGCCGGTTCCGCGCCGCGGCCACGGCCAGGGCGGAGGCGGAGCGTCGCACGGCCCCGTCCTCGAGTCCCGCAGGCTCGAGCGGCTGGCCCTTCCCGGGCATGGCGGAGGGGTCTGCCGGTGGCTTCGGCGGCTCGACCAGGTGGGGCCACGCGCACGGTGGCGGGGCCACCGACGGGAACGCAGGGCCGCCCCCGGGCAACCCGGCAGGGAGCCTCGTCACCTTCGGGCGCTACTCGGGCTGGACGCTGGGCGAGATCGCCCGAGTGGACGTGGAGTACCTGGAGTGGCTCCACCGGACGCCCATCGGCCGCCAGTTCGCGTCGGAGATCGACGTCCTGCTCCGCCAGGGCGGTCAGCGGTCCGGCAACACCGCGACACAGAACGCGCACGGCCTGTTCCGGCGCCGCTAGGACCGGCCGGAGGCCTGCCCCGTCCAACCGCTACCAGTCCGCCTTGGCCTGCCGGATGTTGATGCTCTGGACCACGCCGAGGCCGATGGCGATGGACGTCAGCGACGCGCCGCCGTGGCTGATGAACGGCAGCGGGATGCCCGCCACGGGCATGATCCCGATGTTCATCCCCACGTTCACGAAGACCTGGAACAGCAGCAGCGACGCCAGGCCCGCGGTGAACATCTGCCCGAAGGGATCGCGCGAGCGCCAGCCCGCGACGAGGATCCGCCAGATCAGCGCGGCAAAGATCAGGAAGACGAGCAGGGCGCCCAGGAAGCCCAGCTCCTGGGCCAGGACGGCGAAGACGAAGTCAGATTCCTGGACGGGGAGGAACCCGCCGCGCAGGTGCGCGCCGTTCGTGAGGCCCACGCCCGTGAAGCCGCCGGAGCCCACAGCGGTCTGGCTCTGGTAGACCTGCCAGCAGGAGTCGCGGATGTCCGTGCACGGGCTCAGGAACGAGGCGATCCGCTCCTTCTGGTAGTCCTTGAGCACGTAGGTCCACGCGATCGGCACCGCCGCAACCACGCCCAGGGCCATGGCCGCGAGCCAGCGAAGGCTGGCACCGGACATGAACAGCATCCCGGCGGCGATCGCGGCGAGGACAAGGGACGTCCCGAGGTCAGGCTGGAGCATGACGAGCGCCCACGGAGGGGCCATGAGGAGCACCGCGCCCAGGATGGAGGGCAGGCGGTCAAGCCGTCCCTCGCGGTTGCCCAGGTACGCGGCCAGCACGATGGTCATGAGGATCTTCGCCAGCTCGGAGAACTGGAACGTGAAGGGGCCGATGCTCACCCAGCGGGCGGACCCGCCCACGCCGTCACCGATGGCGAGGGTCATGCCCAGCAGGCCCAGGTTCACGAGATAGATGGGCCACGAGAGGCTCTTGAGCCACCGGTAGTCAAAGGCGGTGAGCAACAGGAAGGCCACGATGGCGATCGCGGACCACAGGAGCGCGCGGGTGAACACGGTGCCGGACGCGAGGACGGCGTTGCCGGCCTCAATGCTGTTCGTGTACGCCATCACGAGACCGACGGTCGCGAGCAGCGCCGCGTAGACCGCGAGCTGCAGGTCGTAGGCGCGCCACGCCGTCCCGACGGACGATCTCGTCACGCCGTTGAAGCGCCCGGGCTCGGCACGCATCACGCGCATCGCTTCCGTGGCTCCTAGTTGCTCTGGTAGAAGTTGCCGCGCTGCAGCAGGTCGCGGTTCAGGTAGTCCTTCTTGATGTGGAAGTGCAGCTGCAGGAAGGCCTTGGCGATCTCGGTGCCGGCGTTGCCCTTGGTCCGCGAGTCGTACGCGAAGGCCAGGAACACGAGCTGGCTGTCCGGCTTGGTGAAGTCCGCCGTGTAGGGGTCTTTGGGTACGAAGCCCACGAACCAGGAGTGGAACGGCAGGCGTCCCTTGGCATCGCGGGTGCCGAACTCGGCGGTGCCGGACTTGCCCGCCACTTTTACGGGCATATCGACCAGGTTGTACGTGTGACGGAGTGTGACGGTGGACCGGGCGGCAAGGCGCATGGCCCGGAGCGTCGCCTGGGAGACCGGCATCTTGCGGATCAGGTCCGGCGTGAAGCCCTTGACCACGGTCCCGTCCGCTGCCACCACCTCGCGCACGAGCTGCGGCCGGTAGAGCTTCCCGCCGTTCGCGAGGGCGCAGTAGGCGTTGATCAGCTGGATCGGCGTGACCACGTCATAGCCCTGGCCGATGCCGGCCTGGTAGGTCTCGCCCTCGAACATCGGCTGGCCGAAGGCGTTCATCTTCCACGCGTCGTCCGGGATGATGCCTGCGGCCTCGCCCGGCAGGTCGATGCCCGTGGGGACGCCGAAGCCATACATGCGTGCCCAGTAGGCAAGGCGATCCGCGCCGAGCATGCCGGCGACGGTGAAGAAGAACGTGTCCGACGAGTGGCCGAAGCCGCAGTTGATGTCACAGGCGCCGAAGCCCTTGTGGTTCCAGTCCCAGAACCTGGTGGGGCCAAGCTGGAGGAACGGCTTGGTCTCCACCAGGGTGTCCGGCGTGATCTTCCTGTCCTGGATCCCGCCGGTGCCGGTCACCAGCTTGAAGGTGGAGCCAGGCGGGTAGTGGGCCTGCACCGCGTGGTTGGTGAGTGGCTTGTCCGGGTTGTTCAGCAGCGCCTGGAACTGCTTGTTGGAGATGCCCTTCGCGAACAGGTTGTTGTCGTACGAGGGGAGGCTCACGAGCGCGAGGACCTCGCCGGTCTGCGGGTTCATGGCGATGAAGACGCCACGCTTGAGGCCCGCCGCCTTCATGCCCCACTTGAGCGCCTGCGTCGCCTCGCGCTGGATCGTGCGGTCAACCGTGAGCGTGAGGGACGCACCCGGCACGGTCTCCTGCGTGGTCCGCAGCACCTGGATGTCCCTGCCGGTCGCGTCACGCTCCACCAGCTCAACGCCGTAGGTGCCGCGCAGCTCGGTCTCGAACGTGGACTCGATGCCCGCCTTGCCGATGACGTCGTCCGGGAGGTAGCCCTTGCCGGCAAGGCGCTCCAGGGTGGCGGCATCCACGGGTCCGGTGTAGCCCAGGATGTGCGAGAGGAGGGCGCCGTCCGGGTACTCGCGGCGGGTCTCCACCTCCACGGCGACGCCGGGCAGGGTGTCCCCTGACTCGCTGACGAGCCGGGCCGTGTCCTCCGGGATGTCCTGGGCGATGCGCACGGGGTCAAAGCGCGAACCTGGCGCCGCGTCCAGGGTGGCGAGGATCTCCGAGGGGTCCATGCCCAGGAGGTTGCCGAGGCGCTGGGCCACGTCCGCACGCCGGCTGAACGGCAGCGCAGAGCGGTTCACCTTGATGGCGAAGGTGGCGACATTGGAGACAAGGAGGTTGCCGTTGCGGTCGTAGATGAGACCGCGGGGCGCCCTGAGGTACTCCTCGGCGGTGATCTGCTGCTGAGCCTTGGCCTGGTAGGTCTGGCCGTTGGTGATCTGCAGGTAGCCAAGGCGCGTGAGCAAGGTGCCGAAGACCAGCACCGTCACGAGGCCGAACGTCACGAACCTCAGGGGGCGCCGGTCCCGCTCCCGGTGCGTCTCGAACAGGTAGCCGTTCACCAGTCCAGCCGCTCCCGCGCCTCCCGGCGCATCACGACGGCCACGACGAGCGGGCCAACGAGAGTTGCAAGGCCGGCGTCATAGAGCGCGGATGGAAGGAGCCCGGCAAGGGCCTGGCCGGAGAATGGCGCCGCAGTGAGCACGGACGTAACGATCAGGAGAAGGAAGTTGAACGCGATGCTTGCCAGGAGCGTGGCGATGACCGGGGCGATGATCCGCGCCCTGCTCAGCGCTCCGCCCAGCATGGAGGCCAGGGCGATCGCGATCAGCAGGGCAAAGGCGGACGACCCCAAGGGGCGCAGGCCAAGGATGTCCAGGGCGAGGCCGCCCATGAACGCCCACGCGAGGCCCGCCTCAAGACCGCCGGCGACGGCCCAGACCACGCCCAGCACCAGCGCGGGGTGCAGCACGGCATCGCCGATGCGCATGTACGGCACGACGGTGAACTCCGCGAGTGCTGCGACCACGGCGAGCGCCGCGGCGATGACGAGCTTCATGAAGGCGAAGGGTCCTTCGGCTGGCGAGCCGAACGCCGGTCGCGGCGGGTTTGCGACCGAGACCTGGGATGAGAGGTGAAGGGCCGAAAGTATCCCACGCACCCTGTGAACGGGCAATCGGCCACCCCTGTGAGGCACGCAGGGCGTACGAGGTTGCACAGCCGCGAGCTCACGTTGGGGCTGCGCTGTGGACGACGGCTTGGGTCCGGATGTTTCACGTGCAACAGCGTGCGGGCGATGTTGCACGTGAAACAGCGACCAAGTGGCGCGTAAGTGGCGTCTGCGACGATCCGGAGACCGGTAGTCGCCCGCTCCGCAGGATCGGGCAAAGGGCCTCCGATGCTAGAATTCCAGTTCATGATTGTGTTTCGAACGGGAGGCTGAGTGGGCCAGACGATCGCCTGCACGAACCAGAAGGGCGGCGTCGGAAAGACCACCACGGTGGTCAATCTCGCGACCTACTTGGCTCTCCTCGGTGACCGCGTCCTGGTCATCGACCTTGACCCCCAGGGCAACGCCACGAGCGGCTTTGGGGTTGACCGCGCCTCCGTTGAGGAGTCCGTCTACGACGCGCTGGTCCTCGGTCGCCCGCTCGCGGATCTCCACGTCGCCACGGCCATCGCCGGCCTCCGCCTCGTGCCATCCTCCATCGCCCTGGCGGGCGCGGAGGTTGAGCTGACCCACATCGAGGACCGGGAGCACCGGCTCGCCGTCGCGCTCTCCTCGGAGCGTGACGCCTGGGACTGGATCCTCGTGGACTGTCCGCCGTCCCTGGGACTCCTCACCGTGAATGCGCTGTCCGGGACGGACGCGGTGCTGATCCCCATCCAGTGCGAGTACTACGCGCTCGAAGGCCTCACCCAGCTGCTCACCACGGTGAACCTGGTCCGGGACAACCTGAACCCCGGCCTGGGCATCGCGGGCGTGATCCTCACCATGTACGACGGCCGGACGAACCTCTCGGCCGAGGTCGCCGACGAGGTGCGCCGTCACCTCGCAGATGTCGTCTTCGACACGATCGTGCCCCGCAACATACGGCTGTCCGAGGCGCCAAGCCACGGGATGCCGATCGCCCTCTACCGGCCCGAGAGCAAGGGTGCGGACGCGTACAGCGCACTCGCGCGCGAGCTGCGCTCCCGCCACGGCCGGACACCCGCGCTCAGCGGAGCCGGCGCATGACCGCCAGGACCGAGCGGCCGTCCGCACTGGGCCGGGGCCTCTCCGCCCTGATCCCGCAGAAGCCGGCGGCTCCGGACACCGGCGCGGTCATCGACGTCGCCCTCGCGCGCGTGGTCCCCAACCCGTACCAGCCTCGGCACCACTACGACGACACGGATCTCGCAGAGCTGGCGGCCAGCATCCGCGAGCACGGCGTGCTGCAGCCGGTCCTCGTCACGGAGACGCCGGATGGCTACCAGCTGATCGCGGGCGAGCGCCGCGTGCGCGCGTCCCGCCTCGCGGGCCTCGAGAGGATCCCGGCCCTCGTCCGCCAGCTCGCCAACCAGGCGCAGCTGGAGGTCGCGCTCGTTGAGAACGTGCAGCGCGCGGACCTGGATCCCATCGACGAGGCTCTCGCCTACCGCCAGCTGATGACCGAGTTCGGCCTGACGCAGGAGCAGGTCGCGTCCCGCGTGGGCAAGGCCAGGGCCACCGTGGCCAACACGGTCCGGCTGCTGGACCTGCACCAGGACGTGCAGGCGGCCATCGCGGACAGGCGCATCACCGAGGGGCACGGGCGCGCGCTCGGGGGCCTCCCTGCGGACGGGCAGCCCACCGTGTTGCCCACGGTCATCGCCCAGGGCTTCTCGGTCCGCCAGACAGAGGAGCTCGTCCGGCGCCTGCGGCAGCCCAGGCAGGCCCCCGCGCCTGCGCCCATCAGGCCGCTGGACGCGGACCTGGAGAAGGTTGAGGAGACCCTTCGGTCGCACCTCAACACCAAGGTGAGCCTCAGCCGGTCACGCAGGGGCGGCCGGATCGTGATCGAGTACTACAGCGACGAGGAGCTGAACCGGCTCTACGAGCGCCTGATCGGAGGGAACGCGTGACGGACGACCAGGCGACGAGCCGCGGAGCCGGGAAGACCAAGGCCAAGGCCGCGCCCGGCAGCGACTACGGCGCGAGCAGCATCCAGGTCCTGGAGGGCCTGGAGGCCGTCCGCAAGCGCCCGGGCATGTACATCGGCTCCACCGATGTGCGCGGCCTCCACCACCTCGTCTGGGAGGTCGTGGACAACTCGATCGACGAGGCGATGGCCGGCCACGCCACCAAGGTGCTCGTCACGATCCACGCGGACAACAGGCTCACCGTCGAGGACGACGGCCGCGGCGTGCCCGTGGGCAAGCACCCCACCGGCAAGGACGCCCTCGAGGTGGTCCACACCGTCCTCCATGCCGGCGGCAAGTTCGGCGGCGGCGGCTACAAGGTCTCCGGCGGCCTCCACGGCGTGGGCATCTCCGTCGTGAACGCCCTCTCCGCCTGGCTGCGCGTTGAGACCTCCCGCGACGGCGGCGTCTTCTTCCAGGAGTACCAGCGCGGCAAGCCGCTCACCAAGGTGGAGAGGATCGGCCCGCAGGGAGACCGCAAGGGAACGAAGACCACCTTCGCGGCGGACCCGGAGATGTTCGACACCGTCGAGTACTCCTTCGAGACGATCTCGCAGCGCCTCCGCGAGTCCGCGTACCTCACGAAGGGCGTCTGGATCACGCTCCGCGACGAGCGTTCGGACCGCGAGCGCTCCTTCTACTTCGAGGGCGGCCTCCTCTCCTTCGTCCGGCACCTGAACCGGAACAAGGAGACGCTGCACAGCCGGCCCATCTACTGCGAGAAG
>CAIYZX010000453.1 GCA_903930745.1 uncultured Chloroflexota bacterium
CAGCTCATCGACCACGGCTCCGCGCTCTACATCCACCACTCCTGGCGGGACCCGGACGCGCACGCCCGGCGGCCGTTCGCGCAGATCGCGGACCACGTGCTGCTGCCGTTCGCCTCGTCCATCGCGGCGGCGGACGAGCGGCTGGCGCCCCAGGTGACCGAGGCGCTGCTGCGTGACCTCGTGGACTCGCTGCCGGACGACTGGCTCGCACCGGAGCCCGGGCTGGACACGCCCGATGCGCACCGCACGGCGTATCTCACGTACCTGGTGACGCGCCTCGAGGCGCGGGCGGCCTTCGTGGCGGAGGCGGACCGTGCCCGTGCCGCCTGATCGCGTGACTCCCGGGTCCGCGGCGCGCAGCCCGTTCGAGTACGCGATCGTCCGCGTCATCCCGCGTGTGGAGCGCGGCGAGGCGTTCAACGCGGGCATCGTCCTCATGTGCCGGCCGCGCCGGTACCTGGGCGCGCGCACGCTCCTCGATGCGTCGCTGCTCGCCGCCATGGCCCCCGAGTGCGATGCGGAGGCCGTCCGCGACCACCTCCGCTCCATCGAGCGTGTCGCCGCCGGCGACCCGGACGCGGGACCCATCGCCCGCCTCTCGATGCCGGAGCGGTTCCACTGGCTGGTCTCGCCCTCGTCCACGATCATCGCGGCCTCCGTGGTCCACACCGGCCTCACCGCCGATCCCGCGGCCACCCTGGACCACCTCTTCCGGACGCTGGTGGAGCGGTGAGCCGCGCGCCGCGGTCGTCGCCGGCCATGCTCGCCGCGCTCGCGGTCGTCGCGGCCGTCGTGGTGGCATGCGGAGACGCCGGCCCCACGACCGCGCCCACGCCGGCGCCGTCCCCGTCCGGGCCCGCCGCCAGCCGGCTGCCCGCGGAGGACCTGCCGATCCCCGACGACGACACCACCCTGGCCCAGGTCCTTCTCCAGGACGCGGACGGGTACTTCGACCGGTACGCGTCCATCGGCCGGTTCAGCGGACCCGCCTCCTGCACGGCGGTCCTCCTGGACACCGGGGCCCCTGGCGCCATCGCCTACGCGCTGACCAGCGGCCACTGCGTGGGTCTCGTCGGCGCCGACGAGGTGGTGGTTGACGCCCCCGCCGAGGGCATGACGGTCGCGTTCACCTGGTTCGTGGACGTCGCGGACCATCGCCCCACGCCGGTCTCGCGGATCGCCTGGGCGTCCATGCGCGGCACGGACCTCGCGCTGCTGGAGCTGGCCGCCTCACCAGGCGAGCTTGCGGCCCTGGGGATCAAGGGCTGGCGGCCCGTCTCCATGGCGGACCTGGGCGGGGCCGGACGCACTGTCCGCATGCTGGGCGTGCCCGTGGGTGGCACGGGCGGGATCACCATCCCGGACACCGAGCAGTTCCTTCGGATGGGCTCGTGCAGCCTGGACACGGAGCCGGTGATCCTCAACGAGCGCCAGTGGCGGTGGCCGCAGAGCCTGCGCAACGACTGCCCGGAGGTGGTCCCGGGCAACAGCGGGTCCGCGCTGCTGGACAGCGAGACCGGCGGGCTGCTGGGCATCGTCAACACCACCACCTTCGGCGGCGAGCAGGGCGCGGAGTGCTGGCTCGGCCGCCCGTGCGAGGTGACCCCGGACGGCGAGACCGCGATGGCCGACACCTCCTACGCCCAGCCGGTGGCGGGGCTGGACCGGTGCTTCGGGACCGATGGGGCGTTCGCGCTGGGCGGCGGCTGCCCGCTGGACCTGGGTGGCGGCGCCGTCCTGTCCGGCGCGCCGCTGGCGGTGAACCCGGCGGTCACGCCCGTTGGACACGGCGCCGGCACGGCACCGCAGACCACGTGGGCCACCACCGTTGGCGGCACGGGCATCACCCACTACCGGTACAAGCTCGGGCCGCTCGTGAGCACGGTGTGCGAGGACGAGGCGGGCTACGGGGCGCCGGTCCCGGTTGCCCAGCCCATCGAGGACACGCTGCCCGTCACGGAGCAGCGCCTGGTCCTGTGCGTCATCGGCGGCCCGTCCCCCACCCCGGACGACGCCTGGCAGCAGCCGGCGCACGCATCCGCGGCCGTGGCCTACGTCGACACGACGGCACCCCAGGCGCCCATCCGCCTCTCGGTCAACGGCGATGCCACGCACGGCTGGCGCATCGAGCCCGTCTTCAATCCGCCGGAGCTCTCGTTCTTCCTGGTGAAGGGCGGCCCGGCGGGCGAGACCAGCTGTGCGGACCCCAAGGGGTACACGCCGTACCGGCGCATCCCCACGAACGTGCCGGCGAAGGACGCCCCGTACCGGTTCTGCGTCATCGGCCTGGACGACGCGGACAACGCCACGGCACCCCTCTCCAAGGTCCTGCGGTAGGCGCGGGGCGGGGCGTGCACGGGGTGCGGGCGTGATCACCGGCATCGACCACCTGGTCATCGCGGTCCACGACGTCGCCGCGGCGGCCGAGACGCTGGAGGCGGACCTGGGCCTCGCGTTCACCGGCGGCGGGCGGCACGAGGCGATGGGCACGTACAACCGCCTGGCGTTCCTGGGCGAGACATACCTCGAGCTGATCGGCGTGTTCGATGCCGCGCTGGTGCGCTCCTCGCGGACCTTCGCCGTGGGCAATGCCTCGCTCGCCTGCCTCCAGGAGCGCGGCGAGGGCCTGGCCACGTACGCGCTCTGCTCCGATGACGTGGCGGGCGACGTGACACGCCTGCGGGCGGCGGGCTCGCCGATCGGGGACCCGGTGGCGGGCGCGCGGCGGCGGCCGGACGGCGAGGAGGTCCGCTGGATCACCGCGTTCCCGGAGCTGGGGCCGGAGCGGGCGCCGTTCCTGATCGAGCACGTGTACGAGGGCGCCGAGTGGGGGCCTGCGGCCAGGGCGGCGCGCGCGGCGTTCCGGCACCCCCACGGCGGCGCGGTCCGGCTCCGGCGCCTGGAGCTGCCGGCCAGCGATCCGGCGGCCGTCGACGCGGAGTACGCCACGGTCCTTGGGCTGGCGGCCGATGCCGATGGCGTGGTCTTCGCAGGCGACCAGGCGCTGGCCCTGCGCCGCGCTGCCGACATCCCGGCGCCCGTGGTCCACCTCGAGGCCGAGGCGGGCGTGGCAGCTCCTGCGATGGACCTCGTCCGGTTCGGCATCCGCTGGGTCCGGCCCGCCGAGACCGGTGCCCAAACGGCCGCCTGACGCGTCCCGCGAGGGAGTACGCTGCCGCGCATGGCCACCGGAACAGACCTGCTCCTGACGCCCGCTGGCGCCCGCACCCTCCCCGCGTATCTCGCCCGGCCGGACGGCGCGGATCTCGCCACGCCACTGCCTGCGGTGATCGTGGTCCACGAGATCATGGGCCTCAACGACGACATCCGGCGGATCGCGCGCGTCTTCGCGGACCACGGGTACGTGGCCCTTGCGCCGGACCTCCTGGGCGCCGGCTGGAAGCCGCTCTGCATCGCGCGGTTCTTCGCCGGCATGCGCCAGGTCGCCACCGGCCGCCCGTACGTGGAGATGCGCGGCTTCCACGACTGGCTTGCCGCCCAGCCCGGCGTGGACCCGGCGCGGATCGGCATGGCGGGCTTCTGCGCCGGCGGCGGGTTCGCGCTCCTCTACGCGGCGCGCGGCGGGCGCGATCTGCGCGTCATCGCCCCGTTCTACGGCGACATCCCCGCGGACCGCTCGCTCATCCCGGACGTCTGTCCCACCGTGGCCTCCTACGGCGCAAAGGACGGCGTCTTCGGCAAGCTGGGGCCGGTGCTGGACGCCGCGCTCACGGACGCCGAGATCCCGCACGACGTGAAGACGTACCCGGACGCCTCACACTCCTTCATGAACCAGCACGAGGGACTGCTGGCGAAGGTGGGGCCGTACACGCCGATGCACGCGGCCTTCGACGAGACGGCATCCGCCGACGCCTGGGAGCGCGTGCTGCGCTTCTTCGGCGAGCACCTGGGGCCCACCGGGGCCCAGTCCTAGGCCAGGTCAGCCCGCCCGGCGCACCGCGAAGGGCAGGTGCGCGGTCTCCGCGGGTTGCGCGAGGGCGCGCCGCTCCAGCACCGCCATCGCGATGCGGAACGTGAGCAGGAACGTCACCACCGCCGCGCTGCCGAGGTACAGCCACTGTGCCCATGGCGCGGAGCTGTCCGTGCCGGACGCGATCCCATGCACCGTGACGCCCACGAACGCGAGGAACGTCGTGTAGTGGAGGATCCGCCACGTCCGCTGGCCGATGACGCGGCGCACGTGGAACGAGACCGTGACGATGAGCGCGAGGTAGAGCGCGACCTGGCCGGCGGCGACCGCGAGGGGCGCGTGCGGAGCAAGGCCCGGGACCAGGAGCTGCGCGATGGAGAACGGCACCGACGTGTCCAGCATCAGCAGCGCGCCGTGGATCGCCGCGAGGCCGATGCCCCACGTCGCCAGCTCCTGGTGGAGGTTGAACGAGACCGGCCGGTGGGCGATGGCGTCCAGGATCCGCGTGGAGAGCAGGAGCCCGTAGACCACGGAGCCGGTCATCGCGATGTATCCGAGGAACGCGAAGACCCGCTCGAGGAGCCAGGGGAGCCCGTCCGGCGCGTCGATCGCGATGGTGGCGAGACCGCCCAGGACCGCCGGGGCGGTGGCGCCCACGACGATGCCCACGGCGACCGCGGCCATGCCCCAGCGGGCGAGGGAGGTTGCGGGCGCGAAGCCCCGGTACGTCACGCCAGCCATGTCAGCATCCCCGTGGTGGCGCGGATCTCGCCGCGCGTGGTGAGCAGGAGGGCCCCGAGCACGTCGGGGCGGTCGAGGAGGGTGAGGGCCGAGTCGGCGCCCGCGATGATCGCGGCCTTGGCGAGGACCTCCGCGTCGCGGGCCGTGGCCGCCAGCACCGTGGCCTGGACGAGGTCCGTGACGGCCGGCCGGCCGGTGGACGGATCCACGAGGTGGTGGGCCAGCTCGCCCGCGTGCCACCAGGCGTGGACCGTGGTGCCGGACGTGGCGAGCCCGAAGGTGCGGCCGGCTGTGCCGCCTGCGAGGCGGACGGTGCCCAGGAGCTCCTCGTCCGAGCGCGGGTCCGCGATCCCCACGTGCAGCTCCGCGCCGGGGGCGAGGCGCGCGGCGATGTCGCCGTCCGCGTCCACGAGCGCGGTCCGCGCGGTGGTCAGGGCCAGGGCCCGGTCCGCGAGCCAGCCCTTGGCCACGCCGTCGAGATCGAAGCGGACGCCGGGCTGCCGTCGCACGACGGCGCCGCGGGCCGTGCGGCCCAGGGACCAGCGGCGGGCAACGCGAGCGGGGAGGTTCGCCGGGCGACCCTCCTCTGCGGCGAGGCGCGCGTCCAGCATCGCGATGTCCACGCGGTCGTCCGTGCGGGCCTCGGCCACGCGGGCCCAGTCCAGGACCGCCGTCATCGTGGGACCCACCGGGACCTCGTCCCGCGCGTCCGCGTTCAGGCGTGACAGCTCCGACGTGGCGCTGAAGCGCGTGAGGCGGGACGCCCAGGCGCTGATCCGGTCCAGGGCCCGG
>CAIYZX010000454.1 GCA_903930745.1 uncultured Chloroflexota bacterium
CGCCAGCGCACTTGAGCGGGCCGCGGTCGATTCCTTCCTTGACGGCCGCATCGGCCCTGCCTCCACGGGCTGGGACGGCGGAGAGCGCGACACCGCCCGTGACACCCGCATCGCGCGTGGTGGCCACGAGGCACGCGGCCACCGCGAGCTCCTCCTGCCCACGCTCCACGCGGTGCAGGACCGGGTTGGGTGGATCAGCCAGCCGGCGATCAACTACATCGCCAGGCGCCTGGTTGTGCCGCCCGCCGAGATCTACGGCGTGGCCACCTTCTACGCCCTCTTCACCATGGCGCCGATGCCGGCCGCCGTGGTCCACGTCTGTGACGACATGGCCTGCCGCCTCAAGGGCGCGGAGCAGATCGCCGCGGACCTGGAGCGCGAGCTGGGCCCCGCCGGCCACCCCGGCCAGGACGCCAGGGCCAGCTGGTACCGCAGCCCCTGCCTGGGGCAGTGCGATCGGGCGCCCGCCGCGATGTTCACCTTCGCCGGTGACCCGTGCACCCGCCTGAACACCGGCCCGCTGGACAGCGAGACCATCCTCCGGCGCCTCGAGGACGCGAGCCACCCGCATCCCGAGGGTCACGTCCACGGCCTGGACACCGCCCCCACGGCGGACCGCCTCGCGGCCATCCGCCAGTTCGCCCCGCAGGCGGGTGACGAGGGGCTGCGCCTCCTGGCGCGCGTTGGCCGCATCGATCCCACCAGCCTCACGGACTACCTCGCGCACGACGGCTACAAGGCCCTGAAAGAGGCCATCGCGATCGGCCCGGACCGGGTGATCGAGGAGGTCATCACGGCCGAGGTCCTGGGCCGCGGCGGCGCGCTCTTCCCGGCCGGCCGCAAGTGGGCCGCCGCGCGCGCCACCCAGAGCTGGCCCAAGAACATCGTATGCAACGCCGACGAGGCGGAGCCGGGCACGTTCAAGGACCGCGTCCTCCTCGAGGAGGATCCCTTCGGCCTCGTGGAGGCCATGACCATCGCGGGCTTCGCGGTGGGTGCAGAGCTGGGCTTCATCTACCTGCGCGGCGAGTACCCGCTCGCAGAGGAGCGGATGCAGCACGCGATCGACACCGCTCGCGAGCAGGGCCTGCTGGGGGCGGACGTGATGGGCGGGGGCTTCGCCTTCGACATCGAGATCCGGCGCGGCGGCGGCGCCTACGTCTGCGGTGAGGGCACCGCGATCTACGAGAGCATCGAGGGCAAGCGCGGCGAGCCGCGCAACAAGGCCGCCCGGTCCACCACCGCCGGCCTCTTCCAGAAGCCCACCGTGCTCAACAACGTGGAGACCCTGGCGAACATCCCCTCCATCATCCTGGAGGGTGGCTCGGTCTACGCGGCCCTGGGCACCAGCGGCTCCAACGGCCACAAGCTCTTCAGCATCTCCGGCCACGTCGCCCGCCCGGGCGTCTACGAGGCGGAGTTCGGCATCACGCTGCGAGATCTCATCGAGATGGCGGGTGGTGTCCCCGGCGGCAAGGCGGTCAAGGCCGTCAACCTCGGCGGGGCCGCGGGTGCCTTCGTGGGCCCGGAGTCGCTCCACATGCCCCTCACCTTCGAGGCGGCCAAGGAGCACGGTGCCACGCTGGGCGCCGGTGCCGTGGTGGTCTTCGACGAGACCACGGACATGCTGGACATCCTGCGGCGCATCGCCCAGTTCTTCCGTGACGAGTCCTGCGGCCAGTGCGTCCCGTGCCGGGTTGGCACGGTGCGCCAGGAGGAGCTCCTCGCGAGACTCGCGAGCCGGAGCCCCAAGGGCAGCCTGGACGACGAGATGCAGCTCCTTGCGGACCTTGGCCAGGTCCTCCGTGACGCGTCCATCTGCGGCCTTGGCCAGACCGCCAACGACGCCCTGCGAACGGGCATCCGCTTCGCGGAGGTGGGATCGTGAGCCACGCCCCCAAGCCCATCTACACGGGCTCTGACCCGGTCATCTTCACCACGCCCCCGGCCCGCTCGCCGCAGATCCCGGCGCGGCCCCCGGAGAAGGCGCCGCGCATGGTGGAGATCACCATCGACGGCGTCCCGGTCACCGCACCGGCCAACGCGTCCATCCTTGAGGCCTGCCAGGCCCAGGGCAAGGACATCCCCACGCTCTGCTACGGCGAGACGGTCACCCCCGAGGGCGTCTGCCGCATGTGCGTGGTGGACACCGGTGGCAAGGCCCTGACCCCGGCGTGCTCCGCCAAGGTCAGCCAGGGCATGACCATCGACACGGACAACGACAAGGTCCGCCACAGCCGCAAGCTGCTGCTGGAGCTCCTGGGCTCCAGCGTGAACGTTGACCTCGCGGGCCCGGCGCTCCCGGACGGCACCATCAAGAAGTGGATGGACGAGTACGGGGCGGATCCTTCCCGCTTCGGACCCCCGTCCGCCCCGGCGGCCGCCAACGAGCGTGATGGCCACCACGCGGGCCACCACCACGAGCCCGATGGCGCGACGGCGAGCAACGTCAGCCAGCCGGTCAAGATCGACAACGACCTCTTCGTCCGCGACTACGGCCGCTGCATCCTCTGCTACAAGTGCGTTGAGGCGTGCGGCATGGACGCCCAGAACACGTTCGCGATCTCCATCGCGGGCCGCGGCTTCGATGCCCGCGTCTCCACGGAGTTCAACGTGCCGCTGGACGAGTCCGCGTGCGTCTGGTGCGGCAACTGCATCAACGTCTGCCCCACGGGCGCGC
>CAIYZX010000455.1 GCA_903930745.1 uncultured Chloroflexota bacterium
AGCCGCCAGTAGCGGCCGTCACCCCACGGGTCCAGGTAGTGGTCCAGGGGACCGTTGTCCACGTAGTGCTGGTGCCATCGGGCCAGCGCGTCGCGGTCCAGGGTCACGCCGAGGCCCGGCCCATCGGGCACGCGGACCACGTTGTTGGTCTGGCGGAAGGGGCCGTCCACGATGACGTCCGCCACCTGCCAGCGGAACAGGGACTGTGACGGCTCGCTGATGTGCGGCATCGCCGCGGACATGTGCAGGTACGCCGCGGTGGCGATGCCCGCGTCGCCGCTGTAGCACCAGAAGCCCACGCCCATCGCCTCGCACGCGCCGATGAAGCGCACCGTGCGCGCGATGCCGCCCAGCACGGAGAAGTTCAGGACCAGCGTGTCCGGGGCGCCCAGCGCCACCACGCGCCGGATGTCAGAGGAGTGCGTGGAGAAGGGGATGGACGTATGCCGGCGGAGCTGCGCCATCTCTTCGAGCGTGCCCACCGGGTCCTCCCAGTTGCGCACGTCGTACGGCTCGATCTCGCGGGCCAGCCGGATGGCCGTGGGCATGGACCACTGCATGTTGGAGTCCAGGCGGATCACGGCCTTGGGACCCAGCGCCTCGCGGAGACGGCGGACGGTCTCGATCGCCACGTCCGGATCCGGGTGGATCAGCTTGCCCTCGAAGATGGTGGAGCCGTGCTCCTCGCGCATCCGCAGGCAGTGGTCCACCACGTAGCCCGGGTCCATCGCGGTGACGCGGTCGTCCTTGGTGGGGCGGAAGGCGAAGTACTCCGCGAAGGCGATCTCGTGGCGGACCGCACCGCCCAGCAGCTGGTACAGCGGCTGGCCCCACGCCTTGCCGCGGATGTCCCACAGCGCGATCTCCAGCGCGCCGAACGCCCGGACCACCGCGTTGCCGTCCGTGTTCTGGACGATCTGCCACGGCGGGACGCAGCGCGCCTCCAGGTCCGCGATGTCGATGGGGTCGCGCCCGATGATCCGGTCCGCCAGGCCGCGGAGCGTGGGCAGGAGCTCGTCCGAGGGCGCCTCGCCGAGGCCCGTGATCCCGGCGTCCGTCTCCACCTCGATGATCACCTTGGAGGTGCCCGGGTAGAGGCCGCCGGTCCAGAGGTAGGGGATCTCCAGCGGGATGTTGACCGGCGTCAGCCGGACGGCGGTGATCTTCACGCTTCGGCCTCGTGGTGCTCGCAGTTACCGGGTGGTCTCTTGACAGAGCATCCCACTGTATGGGACAACTGTCCCGATGCATGGGACCCAGCCGCAGCGTAGAGGAATGGAGGGGGCATGTCCAGCGTCCGCCTGATCTCGCGCACGTGCGCCGTGCTGGACGCGCTGGCGGGGCCGCCGGTGGGCGTGACCGCGCTCGCGGCGCGCGTTGGTCTGCCGAAGTCAACGACGGGACGGCTGCTCCAGGCAATGGCCGAGGAGGGTCTCGTGGAGCAGGTCAGCGGAGGCACGGACTACCGCCTGGGCTCGCGCGTCACCGCGTGGGCCGCCGCCGTTCGCCCGTCCCGGTCGCTGGTCGCCGTGGCACAGCCCCACCTCCGCGCGCTGGCCGCCGCCACGGGCGAGGCGTCCGGCCTCACCGTCGCCGAAGGCGCGTTCGTGAACCACCTGCTCCAGGAGGAGGGGAGCCCGCACCCGGTCCTCGTCCGTGACTGGACCGGCACGCGCTCACCCATGCACGCCACGGCGCCCGGGCTGGTCTTCCTCTCGCGCTTCGACGCTGCCGAGCTGGACGCGTACCTCGCCGCCCCGCTGGAGCGCCTGGCCGGCGGGACGATGACGGACCCCGCCCAGCTGCGGGCCCGCCTGTCCCGGGTGCGCGCCGCCGGCTACGCGATGACCCGCGACGAGGTGGGCGAGGGGATCTCGTCCATCGCCGCACCCATCGTGGACGCCAGCGGCGTGGTGGCCGGCTGCGCGCACGTCCACTGGCCCACGTACCGCTTCCCGGACGCGGACTCACCCGCCGTGGCGGCGATCCGTGACCGCGTCATCGCCACCGCTGTGGCGATCTCCGAGGACCTGGCAAGGGGCGCCTGAGTCCCGCTGCGAGGCGGCGGCTCGAGCGCCCCACATCCTTGTGAAGTCGTCGCTCAGTAGGGTTTGCGCCGACGAACGACGGCAAGGGTCCCGAACGCCGAAGCAGCTGCAGTCGCGAGCAGGAGGGACGACTCGACAGCGGCCCAAGTCGACACCAGCGTTGACGGCACGATCATGAACCAGTCGAAGTCCGTTCCTGCCGGGAGCGCGTCCACGTTCCGCTCCCGCGTGACGCTTCCGTCTGGTAGGACGGCCACCTGGCCCAGGCTGCGTCCATTGAGGAGTGCCGGGTTCGACACCAGCTCCTCCGCGCGCACGACGGAGGCGGACGAAACCTGGAGTTGGTCGATCGACACCATGACGGCGATGTTCGCCATCCCGATAAGCAGGAAGGCTAGAAGGATTGCCGGCAACACCCTGCCCAGCAAGGCACCTGCCAGGCTGCCGATCCCAATGGCCAGGATTCCCCGTGCGCCAAGAACGAGTCCGCGGATTCCGAGCTCAAAGAAGCCAGGATCCTCGAAACCGACACGCGCGCTGGCGAGCAGCTCTGACGTCAGTGCAACTGGGACCACGAGTGCCAGGAAGACGAGGAGCAAGGGTGTGGCCGACGAGCGAAGCCAACGGCTGCGTGAACTTGCCAGCGCCCAACTGATCAGAGCGGCACCCGTTTCGATTTCCCGCGAAACCAGCGGCGCACCCAGCACGATGCCAGCGACAGCCAGGAACGCGACTCCCGCCCACTGGAGCAGGCCGGCAAGCTTGTCCCACACGCCACCCGTGGTCACGTACCCGGTGCAGTCTGGATTGACGGCCTGGAGGCTCAGGCAGCCTGGATACTGGCTGTTGATCTCCGCCAGGCGAACGATGACCAACCCTGAGCCCGCGAGCCAGGCCAGCAGGAGCGTAACGAGGATCACCGATTCGGCACGGGAGGTCCTCAGCATGATCGTCCTCCAACCTTCATCGGGACGTGCCTGCCAACGGCGACCGAGCGCCATCCAGGTGGGCGAGGACGAGTTCGTCCAGCGACGGTGCCCGTCCGGTTGACCTCGCGATGCCGGCGTGGCGAATGAGGACCTCCGCTCCCATGGAGTCGCACACACCGATCCGCTCACCTGGGGTCGCGCCCTCATCCTCCAGACGGACCACGCTGTGAGCGCTCAACGCCTCTGACATCGCGGCGTCGACAAGGATCCCGCCCTCGTGCAGCAGCACAAGGCGATCACAGATGAGGGAGATGTCCGACAGGATGTGCGACGAGAGCAGCACCGTCGTTCCATGTTCGCGGGCGTGGGAGCCCACGAGCTCCAGGAAGTCACGCCGACTCAATGGATCCAGGTGGGCGAGCGGTTCGTCAAGGAGCAGGACCGGCGCCCGAGTCCCAAAGGCGAGCGAGAGGGCCACCTGCGCTTGTTGCCCACCAGACAGCCTCCCAACTGGACGGCGCAGGTCAATGCCAGCCAGCTCGAGACTCCTGGCCGCAAGTGCTCCATCAAAGCCCGGGCGCCACTGCCTGGCGACAGTGAAGTACTCGGCAGCGCTAAGTTGCGGATGGAGGTAGGGACGCTGCGGAACGTAGCCTATGAGGCGCGCACCATGGTGTTGGACCGGGTTTGTGCCGTGAACAGACGCAGTGCCGGATGACGGTCGCTCGTATCCAACCCACGTCCTGAGCAGCGTGGACTTGCCGGCCCCGTTGGGCCCAACAAGGGCTGCAATGGACCCGCCCGGTATGGCTGTCGAGATGCTCCGCAATGCCACGTTGGGACTGGACCGAAGTCCGCGCCGATAGGCAACGCTCAACTTCCTGGTTTCCAGCGCGGGTTCTTGAAGCACAGTCACGTCACACCACAGTCATCTGTCGGCCGATGCCCGGCGTCGCTGGTCCACCCCGATTGCTCCGATTGATCGCGGGCCAGCGACCCGATTGCGACCCCGCTGGCCCGCCGCCGCATCAACTAGCAGGTGATCGTCTTCTTCGGGCCTTCGACCCAGCCGGACCAGTTGCCCGCAGAGTCCTTCCCTCTGGCCTTGATGAAGTACTCGTCCGTGCCTGATCCATTGCACACGTAGGTGACGGTACAGGTGATCTTCCCGGTCGAGTTGGCGCTGAGCTGACATGACGCGCGCGTGAATGCAAGCGGCCCGAGCGTCTCGACGACTTCACCCTGGATCGTGTCTGTGAAGACGGTCCTGCCGGTGCAATCAATGGCTGCCGTTCCCCAGACGTTGACCCCGTTCGACGAGACAGTGCTCGCAGACACAGCGCAGGACGTGCCGGCTACGGCGACAGGGGCTCCGATGCCCCATGAGAAAGCTGCCGTGATGGCGATTGCGGCAACGTGGCGCACAAGTCGGCCGAGTGAAGACCGCATGTGGCGGTCTGAAGTGTTCGTGTGATCTGAAACCCCCAAAGTGCAAACGGGATGCGGCTGTCGTGGAACGCGTTGCGGCTAATCGACTGGCATCACCCCCCCCGAGAGCACCCATGGACGCACCCGCATCCAGCCACGAGTATGCCACGCCCGATCACCGTGGGAGCCACGACCGACCCCGCCCGGCTGCGGGCCCGCCTCGCCCGGGTGCGTGCCGCGGGCTACGCGATGACCCGTGACGAGGTGGGCGAGGGGATCTCGTCCATCGCCGCACCCATCGTGGACGCCAGCGGCGTGGTGGCCGGCTGCGCGCACGTCCACTGGCCCACGTACCGCTTCCCGGACGCGGACTCGCCCGCCGTGGCGGCCATCCGCGACCGCGTCATCGCCACCGCAGCGGCGATCGGCGAGGACCTGTCCCGGGGCGCCTGAGTCCCGCGCGGGGGCGGTGCCGCTATCGGCCCTTGCCGGCCAGCACCGCCGGCGTGATGGACGCGGTCACGGCTTCCACCAGCGACGAGTGCGCGGACAGATCCAGCTCCACCTCGGCGGCCCCACGCGAGATGGATGCCCGGAGGCCTGTGGCCGTCGCCGCGAGGTCCCGGATGCACGCCGTGGGCATCGTCACGAGATCCACGCCGTAGCCGCCAACGCCCGGCGTGTCCGGCTCGGTGGCCACAATGACCTCACGCGCCGACGCGACGGCGACCCCGGTCCGGGCAGCGGGCCTCGCGGACGTCAACAGCCCCGCGGCGGTGATCCTG
>CAIYZX010000456.1 GCA_903930745.1 uncultured Chloroflexota bacterium
CAACGCCCGCTTCCTCACGTACTGCGAGTCCGCGCGCATCGCGTTCTGGGAGGCCGCCACGGGCGAGCCGTTCGGGCTCGTGACCCACGGCGCCGCGGAGTCGCTGATCCTCGCGGAGATCCGGGTCACGTACCGGTCGCCGTCGTACTTCGGCGAGGCGCTGACGGTGGAGTCCCGCCTGGGCCGCCTGGGCCGCAGCTCGTTCACGATGGAGCACCGGATCACGGCCAGCGCCTCGGAGCGTGGAGCCGCAAGGCTCGTGGCCACCGCGGAGGACGTCCTGGTCCTGTACGACTACGCCACGGAGCGCCCGCGGGTGATCCCGGACCACCTGGTGGCGGCGCTCGAAGCCTACGAGGGGCGCCCGCTCCGGAGCTGAGCCCGTCAGGGCCATCCCTTCCGGGTATCTGACACGCCGTGCGAGAACGGCCCGGGCGGGTTGGTCTTGAATACCCTCATCGCCGCCACGCGGCCCGGGTAGGTTCGAAGGGATCGTCCACTCCATGCCCGGAGGCACCATGTCCCGCGCCCGGCGCTCACGCCACCTCGCCGCCCCCCTCATCGCCGCCGTGCTGGCGCTCTCCTCGGTGACGCCGGCCGTGGCCCTGGGCGATACCGATGCTCCCGTCGTGGGCATCCCGGTCGTCAGCGCCGCCCAGGCGGCGGCAGGTGTGCCGGTCTGGGTCTCCGTGGACATCACGGACAACACGGACATCGTCTCCGCGGAGTTGACCGTGGACGGTGGCGCAACCTGGCAGCCCATGGCGCTGGTGGGGGGAAGCCCAGCGGGTTCGAGCGCGATCGCCAAGGGCGCGGTCAATGCGAAGGTGGCCCAGCTGGTGCCCGGCAGCTACAGCTCGTGCGTGATCTTTGGCGACCGGTCGGCCGCCTGTTGGGGCGATAACACACACGGCGCCCTGGGCGATGGCACCACCAAGGACCGCCTCTATCCCGGCCCGGTAGAGGGCCTGACCGCAATCAGCGCGATGGACCAGGCGGAGTACGTTGGCTGTGCCAGCCTGGCTGACATGTCGCTCTGGTGCTGGGGAGACAACGACTCGGGGCAGCTTGCGGACGCCTCCAAGATTGACCAGCCTGCGCCCGTGCACATCGCCCCGGACCTGCTCACGAGCGTGGTGGCCCCGGAGACGGAGGGCTGGACGGAGTGCGCACTCCACGACGACGGCGGCCTTTCCTGTTGGGGCTCCAACTGGGCAGGACAGCTGGGTGATGGCACCCTCATCGACAATCCGGTCCCCGCGCGCGTGCCGGGTGTGACCAATGCCGCCGAGGTGGCGATGGGCTATGGCCACGTGTGCGTCCGCCTCGCCGGCGGAACCGTGGATTGCTGGGGTGACGCCAGCAGCGGACAGATGCCCATGCCGGCCGTGGGCGACCACGTCGCAACCCCCACCGCGGTCGCGGGTCTCTCCAGCGTGACCGCGATTGAGGCCGGCGACTACCACACGTGCGCCATCCTGGCGGGTGGGGCACTCTCCTGCTGGGGCTCCAATGGATACGGCCAGCTTGGCGACGGAACCACGACGGACCGGCCAACGCCAGCCGTCGTGGAGGGCATTGGCACCGTGGTTGACCTGGAGCTGGGCAGCAACCACACCTGCATCCTCAACGATGCCGGCGAGGTCTGGTGCTGGGGCGCGAACTACAACAACCAGATGGGTGATGGGACCACGACGGATCGACTGGCGCCGGCGAAGGTGACCAGCCTTGGCGACGTCACCGTTCGCGACATCGGGACCCGCGGCGACGCCGTGTGCGCGCTCCTGGGCGACTGGTCCGTGACCTGCTGGGGGTACGGACCCGCGGTGGGCGCAGGCTCGTACAACAACTCGGCATCACCCACGCCCGTGATCGGCCTCACCGGGCCAATCGCGGCGCCGGGCTCGTACAGCCTCTGCGTGCGCGCCACGGACAGCGCCGGCAACACCAGTCCGGACATGGACGCGTGTGTTGGGCTGGACATCACCGCCACGGTCCACAGCCTCACCACGAGCACCACCGGTGGCCTGCTGGGCTACGTGGCCTCGTATGACGACTCCGGCCTGATCGCCTCGTGTGATGGGCCGTGCTCGCAGGATGTCGCTGAGGGTGCGTCCGTGACGGTCTACGCCAATGCGTACGCGGGCAACACCTTCACCGGCTGGACGACCGGCCCCTGTGCGGACACAACCGCGAATCCGTGCGTCTTCACGATGGATCAGGACGCAGCGCTGACGGCCTCCTTCGCCCAGAGCCCGGTGATCACCACCCCAACGGTGAAGGCCCGCGTTGGCGGCACGCTCGCCACCGCGTCCGCCACGTCCACCATCCCGGTGACCGTCTCCTGGGCCTCGACTCACGTGGCGCCGCTCGCGAGCGCCCTCGTGGAGCGGTCCACCAACGGCGGCATCACGTGGACCACCGTGGCCACGCCCGCCGCCTCCGCCGCGTCGGTCAACACCGTCGTGCCGTCCACGGGCACCGTCCGGTTCCGCGTGACGCTGACGGACACGGTGGGCGCCAGCGGCACCGCCGCCACGGCGGCCATCACGCCCGGCCTCGTCCAGCAGACCAGCACCGCGGTCAAGTGGGCGGGCAGCTGGTCAACCTACCGGCTGGCATCGCTCTCCGGCGGCAGCGGCAGGTTCGCCACCGCGAAGGGCGCCTACGCCACCTACACGGGCACGTTCCGCTCCGTCGCGGTGGTGGCCCCCAAGGGCCCGGGCCGGGGCTACATCCAGGTCCTGGTGGACGGGGTCTCGAAGGCCAAGATCAGCCTCCTGCGGAGCACGCTCCAGGCGCGGGTGGTGATCTGGCAGATCGCGGTCCCGTACGGAAAGCACACGGTCAAGCTGGTGAACCTCGCCACGAGCGGCAAGCCGCGGGTGGACGTGGACGCCATCGTCACCTTCCGCTAGGCCACCAAGCCGCCCGTCCGCAGACACACCACGGGCGCCGTTGGGGTTCATCCCCGCGGCGCCCGTTGTCGTTGTCGTTGTCGTTGTCGTTGCTGCGTGGTTGCGGAGAGCCGCCGGCGGGCGGCGGGCGCTACGCCTCGAAGCGGCGGAAGAGCGTGACCGCGTTCTGGCCGCCGAAGCCGAAGCCGTTGATCGCCACCGTGTCCACCCTGGTCCGGCGCGCCACGAGCGGCACGTAGTCCAGGTCACACTCGGGATCCGGGTTGTGGAGGTTGGCGGTGGGGGCGATCACCTGGTCGCGGATGCCGCCCACGGCCGCCAGCGCGGACGCGATGCCGGCGGCACCCACCAGGTGGCCCACCATGGACTTGGGCGAGCTGATCGCGCGCGAGTAGGCGGCGGAGCCGTAGGCCGCCTTGATGGCCTTGGTCTCCGTGGAGTCATTCAGTGACGTGGACGTGCCGTGGGCAACGATCCAGTCCACCTCGTCCGGGGCCACGCCGCTGTTGCGCAGGGCGTTCGTCATGGCGCGAGCCTGGCCGCGGCCGGTGGGCTCCGGGGCGGAGATGTGGAAGGCGTCCGCGGTGAGCGCGCCGCCCAGGATCTCGGCG
>CAIYZX010000457.1 GCA_903930745.1 uncultured Chloroflexota bacterium
CTGGTCATCGGGGCGATTCTCGCACGGCCCTACGGAGCGCGACGGCCGCGCAGCCAGTCCGCGCCCGGCATGGGGCGGCGGCCGGGCGGCGTGACGGTGTCCAGCACGAGACGGCCATCGGCGGCCACGAGCGCGGGCTGCCGCCCCTCGCGGGCGATCTCGCCCGTCACGTCGCCCTCTGCCCTTGGCGCCGTGTGGGCCTCGCCCACGATCAGGCGCTCCCCGTCCAGCTCGATGAACGTGCCGGGCCAGGGCAGGTACGCGCGGACGAGACGCTCCAGCGCGGCGGCACCGGCCCACGGGTCCAGGCGGCCGTCCTCGCGGCGCAGCGGCCGGGTGAGCGTGGGCGCCACGCCGGTCTCCGCCTGCGGGATGGGCCGGATCGCACCGTCCAGCCACGCGTCCAGGCTCCGGGCGAGCAGCAACCCCGCCGCCTCGGCCATCGCGGCCTCCAGCTCCGGCCCGGTCTCCCGTCCGGTGAGCGGGTGCCGCTCCTGCGCCACGATGTCGCCCGTGTCCAGGCCTGCGTCCATGCGCATGAGGGTGACCCCGGCCTCGGCATCGCCCTCGCGGATCGTCGCGGGCACGGGGATCGCACCGCGCCAGCGCGGCAGGAGCGAGGGATGCAGGTTCAGCGCGCCGTGCGGCAGGTCCAGGAGTGCCGGCGGGACGATCTGCCCGTAGTCGGCGAGAACCGCCAGGGTGGGCCCGAGGGCGAGGATGGCGGCGATGGACTCCGGCGCGCGCAGGCGCTGCGGCGTGAGGACGGGACCCAGGCCCAGCTCGTCCGCAAGCACGTGGATGGGCGTGGGCGTGAGCACCTGCTTGCGGCCAACGGGGCGCGGCGGCGCGGTGATGACGCCAACCAGCTGGATCCGCGGATGCGCGACGAGCGCGCGCAGGCTGGGGGCGCCGAATGCGCCGCTGCCGAGATAGACGGTCCGGACGCGGCCGACGCCGTCCGGGCCGGTGGTCATGCCAGGGCCCGGGACGCCCGCCGGAGCGCGACGGCGCCGGGATCCGCGGGATCGACATCGGGCGTGTCGTCACCCTCGTCGTCCGAGCCGCGGCCAACCGGGATCAGCTCGTCAAGCGAGTCCAGGTAGTCGATGTAGAGCTTGCCCTCGAGGTGGTCCAGCTCGTGCTGGAGCGCGCGGCCCAGGAGCCCGGAGCCCGCCACCTTGATCTTCTTGCCCTTGCGGTCCTGTGCAACCACCCAGACCTTCTCGCGACGGGTGACGTACGCGGTGTAGCCCGGGATGGACAGGCAGCCCTCGAGGTCGCGGTCGTCTCCGGTGGAACGGACGATCTGCGGGTTCACGAGCTCGTAGAGCGTGCCCGAGACCTCGATGACGCAGGCCCGGACCGCCTCGCCCAGCTGGGGCGCGGCGAGGCCCACCCCCGGGGCGTGGCGCATGGTGTGGGTGAGATCGTCCAGCAGCTCGCCGAGGTACTTCCCGAAGCTGTCGACGGTCTTGCCCTTGAGCCGGAGGCGGGGGTCGCCGAGCAGGACGATGGGTTTGACGGTCATGGTCGGCGAAGTATACGGAACGACCGCCGGACCCTCGCGGGACGGGCGGTCGTCATTCCGGTTGCGATGCGGGTCTTGCCCCCAGGGGGACCGATCAGATGCCGGAGCCCTCGGCGGCCTCCGGATCCGCGGCGGGTGCCGGCTCCTCGGCGGGCGCCTCGGCGGCGGCCTCCTGGTGGCGCAGTTCGGCGGCGACGGCCTGGGCCTTCTCCGCGAACTTCTGGCCCTGCTCGGTGGTGACCTCGGCCACCTTCTGCGCGATGGGGCCAGCCTTCACGGCGGCCAGCGCCGCCAGCTCCGCGGCCTTGGCGCCAACCTGGCGCGCC
>CAIYZX010000458.1 GCA_903930745.1 uncultured Chloroflexota bacterium
CGCTGGTCTGCGGCTGGAGCTCCGCCGGGAGGGCTGGATCCGCCTGGGGAGGGACGTGGTGGGGCAGCGCAGCGCCGTGGAGGTGGCGCGCAACCGGTACGGCCCGCCGGGGCGGCGCGCGGATCTCGAGATCCTCTACGCGGAGGGAGGGCCGCGGGACGCCTGCCTCCGCCGCCCGGAGCTGCTGGACGGGCTGGCGCGCCCCGCCGCCCCGCCGGGGATCACCGCGCTCCCGGGTGCCAGGCCCGTCCTGGCCTCCGCGGCGCCATCGCCAGACCATCACCAGGAACCGCCGTTGCGGATCGAGTCCCATGCGCCTGTTGCACCTGCTCTGGCCGCACCTGCCCCTGCGCCTGGCGCAGGAGCGGCTGACGGCCCCCGGCAATCCCAACAACCACATCAGCCCGGAGGCCCAGCCCTCCGGCTCGTGGCCCACCGGGCCCGTCGTCCTGGGCGGCCAGCCGTGGACGGACGGGACCGTGGTGGACGCGGATCCGCTCGCCCGGGCGCTCGGCGTCCGGCGCGGGATGCCGCTGGGGAGCGCCCACCGGCTGGCACCGGAGGCAACGTTCCTGGACCTGGACCCGGAGGCTGACCGGGAGACCCTCGAGGCCGCCTTCGAGCGGCTGGCCGCGTTCAGCCCGGGGATCGCCGGGACATCGGACGTGGCGGATGCCGCGTTCGGCAGGATCGCGATCCACGCCGATGGGCTGATGCGCCTGTGGGGCGTGGAGGAGGCGCTGGTCGCCCGGATCCACGAGGCGCTGGCGCCCATCGTCCCCGCGCCGGCCCGGGCCGGGGTGGCGGGCACGTCCTTCGCCGCCTCGGTGGCCGCGGCACACGCGGAGCCGGGCGGTCCGCCGCTGCTCGTTCCCCCGGGGGACGACCTCCGCTTCCTCGCCCCGTATCCCGCGCGGCTCCTCACCCGGGACGCGGACATCCGCGGGCGGCTCGCGAGGTTTGGGTTGCGGACCATCGGCTCGGTGGCGGAGCTGCCGCACTCCGCGGTGGTGGCGCGCTTCGGCGACGAGGGGGCCAGGCTGCACGCGCGCGCCCGGGGCGAGGAGACGGAGCGGTTCACGCCCCGGCGGGCACCGGAGCGGATGGTGCTGGCGCTGCCCATCGAGCCGCCGGTGGAGGGCCTGGACGCGGTCCGGTTCGTGCTCCGCCGCCTCGCGGCCACGCTCGCGGACCAGCTGGTGGCCCGGGGACGCGCCGCGGGACTCGCGCGCCTTGCCGTGACCCATGACCTCGCGTTCGCCCGGCGCGGCACGGTGCCCGGTCTGCGGTTCGAGCAGCGGTTCCCGGAGCCCACCGCGGACCCGGACGCCATCGAGCGCCTCCTCCTCGCCCGCCTGGAGCAGACGCCGCCGCCCGCGGCCGTGGCCCGCCTGGAGCTGGAGCTGGCGCTGGTGGCCCCGGCTCAGGGGCAGCAGCTGCCGATGTTCACGCCGCAGGCCGCCCACGATGCCCGGCTGGCCTGGCAGCTGGCCCGCCTCGCGATCGCGTTCGGGGCGGACCGTGTCCGGCGGGTGGAGCTGGCGGACCCGGAGGCCGTCATCCCGGAGCGGCGGTTCCACTGGCGCCCGGTGGCCGGGGCGGAGGTGACGGGCTCGAACGGGACAGGTGTTGGTGCCGGCGCAGGCGCGCACGGCGAGGGGGAGGTGCTGCGATGACGAGGCTGTTGCGGGAGCACCCGCTGATCGACGCGGAGCTGGACGCCATCGGCCGCCTGGTGGCCATCCGCTGGAACGGCCGGCGGGAGCCCGTGGAGGTCTGCAACCGCTGGCGCGTGGAGGAGGCGTGGTGGCGCGAGCCCATCGCCCGTGACTACTTCAAGGTGGTGGGGCCGTCATGGCTGGCGCTCGTCTACCTGGACCGGCTCAGCGGCACGTGGCACATCGAGCGGCTGTACGACTGAGGTCCCGTGTACGAACCCCGACGAGTTGCCCCATTCAGGGGACCCCGATAGTCGGGGTTGCGCGGTGACACCTGCGCGCCGATAGTCGGGACATGCCCGACGACTTCTCTCCCGGCACCCCGTTCCGACTCTCCGGCAACCCCTTGTGCCCGAACATCGAGGGCGGACCGGGAAGTATCACGACGCATGAGGGCCGGTGCTACCTGTTGGTCGCTATCGCGGCCCGGGCGCGGGCAGAAGGTCTCCTCTCGGTCGAGCCGGTCCTCGAGGCCCGGCTCCTCGCGGATGACGACCAATCCGCCGACAGCGCCGTGGCGAAGGCACTCCGCCTCGTGGGCCAGCTCGCCATGATGGGCGAGCCCGAGATGGCGCTCGGTGTCGCCGTCGGCATGACCGCCCCGCTCGAGCAGGAGTGGGCCGATCACGACGGCGACTGCCCGTTCACAGGGCCGGACCCAGCCTGCCCCCGGTTCAGCCCGGTCGACGCGTGCTACTGCAGGAACAAGCGGAGGATCAGGTGGCTGCTCTTCCTGCGCTGGCTGCCCCACGCCCTCGGGCTGCTGCCGACCGGGCCGGACCCGAAGGCGATTGCGGAGGCGGTCCGCGTGCCGTGGCCGGTGCTGCTGCCGTGGTCGCCGACGCCCGAGCCGCAGATGGGCTGGAGCCTCGAGTTCGCGCGCCAGATGCGGGAGGGCCTCGACACCTGCGAACGACTGCGAGCCGAGAGGCGCGCTACGCCCTCGTGAGCAGGTAGCCGACACAGGCGACCTGGAGCCACGCCTCGGCGGACTCGCGGCTGCCCTCGAAGCAGCGGGCGAGCCGGCGGAAGCGGCCCAGTTGCGCGAAGGCGTTCTCGACGCGCCACACCATCGCCAGTGGCTTGAAGCCCACCGTGCCCGGCGGGTTGGCCCGCACCTCGACCTTCGCGCCATGCTTGGCGGCGGCCTTGTCGAGCGCGCGGTAGCCCTTGTCGGCCAGCACCGTCTTCACGGTCGGCAGGGCGGGCAGGGCGTCGGCCACGAGCAGCCGTCCGGCGACGACATCGTGGTGGCGGGCCGAGTCGACGCGTGCCGCGAAGGGCAGGCCGCGCTTGTCGATGAGGATGGTGCGCTTGGCCCCGACGATCCGACCGCCCCGCCCACCGGCCTCGTGGAAGGTCTTGCCGGCGCGCCCGCCCTTGACCGTCTGTGCGTCGATGACGACCGCCGACGGTGTCTGCGTGTCGCCGTGCTCGGCGCGGGCGTGCTTGGCGAGCACGAGCATCGCGGCGGGCCAGACGCCGCTGTCGCGCCATCGTCGCCACTGCTGCCAGACCGCGCCCCACGGCCCGAAGCGGTCGGGCAGGAAGCGCCACTGGACGCCGGTGCGGGCGAGGTAGAGCATCGCGTCGACCATCTGGCGGCGGTCGGTCCTGGCCGGCGCGCCACGGCGGTTGGGCGGGTCGAAGATGCCGGCGACGAGGTTCCACTGCTCGTCAGTCAGTTCAGGCGGGTTCCCCATGTCTTGAGCATCGGCGCGAGTCCGTCATCGCACAACGGACTTGCGAGCCATTCTCGTGCTGGGACATTCGTACACGGGGCCTGAGCGCCGGGCCGGCGCCGTCTCAGCGCAGCGTTGGGGACCCCAGCACGATGGACGTCACCAGCAGCACCAGGAACACGCCGAGGACCAGGACGAGCGCGCCGAGATCGCGCGGTCGGGCGGTTTGCACTGAGAGATCTCCCCCGAGGATGGATGGGCCGGAGCCGGGACGCCCGGCCGTTGTGCGAGAGACGCCGCGACCCCGTCGCGTGTTTCGTGGTGGTGGAAGTCCGCCGCGCTCAGTCCAGCGCCGGGCTGCAGCCCGAGCCGTAGAGCACCATGATGATCGTTGATCCGTCAACCGGACGGAAGGACGTCTGGA
>CAIYZX010000459.1 GCA_903930745.1 uncultured Chloroflexota bacterium
CAACACCGGCACCGCGACCCTCCAGGACGTGACGCTGGTGGACGACAACGCCACGCCGAACAACACGGCCGATGACATCACGGTCACCTGCCCGAAGCTCATCCTGGCCCCCGGCGAGGTCATGACCTGCCATGCGACGCTGCCCGTCACGTTCGGGCTGCGCATCAACATCGCAACGGTCACGGCCAACCCGGTCCTGGATCCCGAGACCGAGGTCAGCGACACCGACGACGCCGTCGTCCGCGTCCCGGAGCTCGAGGTGACGCCGAAGCCCACGCCTCGGATCACCCCGCCGCCCACGTCCACCCTCGACGAGAGCACCACGGGGCCTGCCGGCAGCGGCCTGCTCCTGGTCCTCGCCGCTCTCGCCGGGGCCATGCTGATGGTTGGGTACCTCGTGCCCTCCCAGGCGCGGTCCCGCCGGCGGAACGGCCGAAGCTGACGCTCAGGCCACGCTGGGCCCGGTGACGCCGGGCCCAGCGGACAGGGCCGCCGGGTGACCGCCGGCCCTGCGTCGCCGCCGCCAGAACCAGGGGTCCCCGAGACCCGGACGGGACGCATTGCCTGAGTGCGTCCCGTCCGCCTCCTCCGGGATGCCCTGCGTGGTGCCCGCCAGCACCAAAACCACGCGAAATCGCCTGATTCGACCCTCACAGGCAGGGTTGACATCTATGCAAGGCGTTTCTTAGGCAGTACCTTCTCCGGGTACCCCAAAAGTACTAGACGGGTACTGGGTCGCCGGGATACAGGGCCGGCCACAGACGACGACAGGGGTCCCCGAGACCTGGACGGGGCGCACGAGCCTGAGTGCGTTCCGTCCGATCCCCTCCTCGGTGGACACCAGGGGACCAGGCCGGCCAGGAGCCGGCGGAGGTCACAGGCAGCGAGGGGTATCTCGGGGATCAATGGGCGACCGCGCCGCCTGGGCCGCAGGCCAAGGGGAGGCAGCCGGAACGGCCCGCCACAACGAAAGGAAGAACAGGCTCACATGAAGCTTCATCGAATCGCAGCCCTGGTCGCCTCAGGCGCCCTGCTGCTTGCCGCCACCGGCACCGCCCTCGCCGAGCCGGGCAACCAGTCCATGGTCGATTCCACGACGTGGAGCGGCTCTGTCTCCTGCAGCGGCGGTCCCGGCGGATCCACCATCGAGCCCGGCGAGCAGGCCATCGGCTGGCTTTTCGTGCACGCGAGCACGGACGCCACCTCCGGCACCCTGACGGCGAACTTCGCCGGTGCCGGCACGCAGGTCGTCAGCAGCTACATCCAGGGCGGGATCAAGTACCTCATCATCACGGACAACCCGGACACCCTGGTTGACTTCTCGGATGACATCGAGGGCGGCCAGCTCGTGCTGAGCCACCTGTGCTACGGCCCGGTCCCCACGCCGACGCCCACGCCCACGCCCACCGCGACGCCGACCGAGACCCCCACCGCGACGCCGACGACGACGCCGTCGAGCAGCGTTGAGGGTGAGACGGGCAAGCCGCGGGTCACCCCGCCGCCCACGGACGGCCTGGGCGCCACCGGCTCCAGCAGCCCGGTTGGCCTCCCGCTCGTCCTGGCTGCGGTCGCCGGCCTCCTGGCCGTCGCCGTGATCGCCACCCCGCGCCGCCGCCGCACCAACCGCTAGTTGGACGGCGCCCGGAGACGGGCACCATCGCAACCGGTGAGGAGCCGGGGCCCTCGGGCCCCGGCTCCTCCATTTGGCGCCTGTCCGAGTACGCAGGTACTAGCCCGGATGGTGCGGCCGTGCACCACTTCCGGCCCCCGATGGGCGGTCGTGTGCGGTTGTGGGGGGTTTGAGCAGGACGGACGGTACTGGACGAGTCACGGTCCTGGTACCAACATAACGGCATCGCTTACAGGCAGCGATGAGCCCTCACCGGCTCCGTTCCACCAGGCATCGTCGCCGGGCATTCCGGCCAACTCGGGGATCAGCACCATGCAGCTTCGCAAGCACCGCACCGCCGGCTGGATCGCCGGCATCGCCCTCCTCGGGGCGGCCATCCTGGCGCCGTCCGCGGCGTTCGCCAACACGGCCCACCAGCAGCTCCCCATCGCCTGGGACGCGGTCGACTACCAGAGTTCCGACTGCGGCGGCGTTGAGCTGGCCGACGGCCAGGTCTACTGGCACTTCGTGCAGACCCAGGTCAGCGGCGTCACCTCCGGCAACCTCACCGCCGTCTTCGCGGAGGCCGGGACCATCGTCTCCGCCTCGTACAAGCTCGTCGGCGGCGTGCTCCACTGGGGCATCGTCACGGGCAAGGACTCCGTCACGGCGTTCGACTCCGACGTCACCTCGCCCGGCCAGCTGAACCTGAGCCACATCTGCGCTCCGGTCCCGCCCACCCCCACCCCGACCCCCACCCCCACCCCCACGGCCACGCCGACCGAGACGCCCACGCCCACGCCCACCCCCACCCCCACCGCGACGCCCACGGCCACGCCGACCGAGACGCCCACGGCCACGCCGACCGAGACGCCGACCGCCACGCCGACCGCCACGCCGTCGGGCAGCGTCGCAGGTGAGACGGGCAGGCCGCGCTTCACCCCGCCGCCCACGGACGGCCTGGGCGCCGGCAGCGGCACCGGGACCGGCAGCGGCTGGAGCCTCGCCCTGGCGGCCATGGGTGCCCTGATCGCCCTCGCGATCATCGCCAAGCCGAACCGCCGCCGCGCCAGGTAGCGCGAGCGCCGCACACAGACCGAGTTGACCCTGGCGAAGGGGACGGGACCCACGAGGTTCCGCCCCCTTCGTACCGGGGGACCCCGGACCCCTGACCACCGTTGCCCACGGGCAACGGTTTCGACGCGTCCATGTTGGTCAGGTGTGGTTGGGGTCTGAACGGTGTGGGAGCCGGGTACTAGGCAAGCGGGTACCCGTACCTGAGCATGAGGTCACCGCAGTCAGGCAGCGGTACCGGTGGACCACCACCGGGCAGGACCCTCAACCAGGAGCTCGGGGACACGATGAACTTCCGCACCACCGCCCGCACCGCCGGCCTCATCGCCACCGCCGCCTTCGCCGTCGCCGCCGTCGCGGCCCCGGCCGCCACGCTGGCCTCCAAGCCCATCGACGGCGAGCACAAGGTCACGATCTGCCATCGCACCGCCAGCGACACCAACCCGTACGTGCTGATCACGGTGGATGTCGCCAGCGCCGGCGCCAACGTTGACGGCCACGCCGACGAGCACCAGGGCCCGGTCTGGGACGCGACGCTGAAGGCGCAGCACGTCGAGTGGGGCGACATCATCCCGGCCTACACCTACGGAGACATGAGCTTCGCCGGCTACAACTGGACCGAGGCCGGCCAGGCGATCTGGAGCAACGGTTGCACGGTCGCGGAGCCCACCGAGGATGTCACCCCGGCCCCCACCGAGGAGCCCACCGCAACGCCGACCCAGGAGCCCGAGCCCACCCCGGCGGTGGATCCCACCGGCACGCCGGTTGCCGATCCCTCCGCCGATCCGACCGACGCCCCCTCGACCGACCCGGTTGACGCCACCGCCACCCCCTCCCCGTTCGCGGACGTCAAGGGCATCACGGGCGCCCCGCGCATGACCCCGCCGCCCACGGACACGCTGGCTGCTGCCACGGGCCTCGCCGGCGCCGCCACCGGCTCCTGGGCCTTCGTCCTGGCCGCGATCGGCTCCCTGCTGGCGATCCTCGCCCTGGCCGCACCGGCCACCAAGCGCGCTCGCAGCTAGCTCATCCGCCGCGGCGACGCGGCAACCCCAGCAGCCTGGTCGTCAACGCCGGGGTCGTCGGACCCCGGTGTTGACGCGTCTTCCGCAACGGCCCCAAGGCCTCCGCCATAGGCCGCCTCGGGTCATGGGTGAGGCTGGTACCCGTGGTGCCACCGCGCACCGGGCCATCCTCGGATTGGTCGACCTGGTGTGGTTTTGTGCACGCGGCCCTTACAGACTGTCATGGCCGGACCAGGACTTCCATCCGACCATTCCCGGAGTCGCTGACGGACGGCGGCACCGGTGCTCATCGCCGGTCGCACTTATGCACACAAGGGGACCGGGGGCCAGCATGAAGTTCGGCAACATCACTCTTCGCATGGCGAGCCTTATCGCCATCGCCGCGCTCGTTGCGGGCGCGCTCTTCGCTCCGGCGGTCGCGTTCGCCAATGACGGCGGCAGCGACGGCCAGAGCTCCTGCCAGACGTCCGACTCGGGCCACGACGGCCCGTCGTCCGCTGACAGCGGCGACGACCAGAGCTGCGACTCCGACGGCCAGGATGGCTGCAGCAGCGACGACCACGACGGCGACAGCTCGCGCATGAGCACCTCGGACGGCGGCGACGAGTCCTGCGACGACGAGGACGGCGACCACGAGGACGAGTCCTGCGACTCCGACGACGTCGATGACGCCGCTGCGGTTCGCACCGGCGACCATGACGGCGACGACGACGGCGACCATGACGGCGACGACGACGACGACGCGTGCCCCACGCCCACCGTTGCCCCCACGCCCACCGCCCCGGTCGATCCCACGCCCACCGCCCCGGTCGATCCCACGCCCACCGCCCCGGTCGATCCCACGCCCACCGCTCCGGTGGACCCGACCCCCACCGCCCCGGTCGATCCCACCGCCACGCCCGTGGGCTCCGTGCTCGGCGAGACCGGCAAGCCCCAGTTCACCCCGCCGTCCACGGATGGCAGCACCTTCACCGGTGGCAGCACCACGCCGGCCGGCTCGCTGGCACTCG
>CAIYZX010000460.1 GCA_903930745.1 uncultured Chloroflexota bacterium
CGTACACGCTCTGGACGCGGCACCTCCGCCACGCCCCCACGCAGCCGCACTGGGCGAACCGCGACCGCTTCGTCCTCTCCGCCGGCCACGCGTCCATGCTCCTGTACTCCCTGCTCCACCTGACGGGGTACGACGTGACCCGCGACGACGTGCAGTCCTTCCGCCAGTGGGGCTCCCGGACGCCCGGCCATCCCGAGTTCGGCTGGACCGCCGGCGTGGAGGCCACCACGGGCCCCCTGGGCCAGGGCTTCGTCAACGGCGTGGGCATGGCGATCGCCGAGCGCCGCCTGGCGGCCGAGTTCAACCGCGACGGGCACGCGGTCATCGACCACCGCACGTACGTGATCTGCTCCGACGGTGACCTCCAGGAGGGCATCACCGCGGAGGCCGCGTCCCTCGCGGGCACGCTGGGCCTGGGCAAGCTCGTCGCGCTCTGGGATGACAACGGGATCCAGCTGGACGGCCCCACCGCGTGGGCGTTCACCGAGGACGTCCTGGGCCGCTTCACCGCGTACGGCTGGCATGTGCAGCGCGTGGCGGACGGCAACGACGTGGCCGCCATCGACGCCGCCATCTCGGCAGCAGAGGCGGACCCGCGGCCGTCGCTGATCGCGGTGAAGACGCACATCGGCTTCGGCAGCCCCAACAAGCAGGACTCCCAGAAGAGCCACGGCGCCCCGCTGGGCCCGGACGAGGTCCGCCTCACCAAGGAGGCGTACGGCTGGGACCCCGAGAAGAGCTTCTTCACGCCGGACGAGGCGCTCGCGGTCTTCCGCGCCGCCGTTCCCGCCGGTGAGGCCGCGGCCGCCGCGTGGTCTGCCGCCGTTTCTGCGTATGCCGCCGCGTACCCGGCCGAGGCCGCGGAGCTCCGGCGCCGCCTCTCGGGCGCGCTGCCCGCCGGCTGGGACGCCGCGCTCCCCGCGTACGCCACGGGGTCCGAGGTTGCCACCCGCAACGCGTCGCAGGACCTGATCCAGGCGCTGGCCGCCGCGCTGCCGGAGCTCTTCGGCGGGTCCGCGGACCTGTCGGAGTCCAACCTCACGGACGTGAAGGCGCTTGGCCACGACAACTTCTCGGCCGCCTCGGCCGGGCGGAACCTGCGCTTCGGCGTCCGCGAGCACGCGATGGGCGCCATCGCCAACGGCATCGCGTACCACGGCGGGTTCATCCCCTACACCGCCACGTTCATGACGTTCAGCGACTACATGCGCGGTGCCATCCGCGTGGCCGCGCTCTCCGGGCTGCACGAGGTGTACGTGTTCACGCACGACTCCATCGGCGTTGGCGAGGACGGTCCCACGCACCAGCCGGTGGAGCACTACGCGGCGCTGCGGGCGATCCCGAACCTGTGGTTCCTCCGCCCGGGCGACGCGAACGAGGCCGCCGCGGCCTGGGCGCTCGCGGTGTCCCGGCCGCACGTCGCGGGTGCCGGTGCCGGTCCCGTGGCGCTGTCTTTGACCCGCCAGAAGCTGCCCACGCTGCCCGGGACCGATGCGCACGCGCGCGAGGGCGTCCTGCGCGGCGGGTACGTGCTGCGCGAGGCCTCGTCCGGAACGCCTGCGCTCATCCTGGTGGCCACGGGCTCCGAGCTGTCGCTGGCCTTCTCGGCCGCCGATGCGCTCGAGGCCGATGGCATCGCCACGCGCGTGGTCTCGCTCCCCTCCTGGGAGCGGTTCGAGGCCCAGGATGCCGCCTACCGCGAGTCCGTCCTGCCGCGTGCCGTGCGCAAGCGCGTGACCGTGGAGTCCGGCGTCTCGCTGGGCTGGGAGCGGTACGCGGGCGACGAGGGCGCGATCATCGGGATCGACCGGTACGGCGCGTCTGCCCCGGCTCCGAAGATCTTCGAGGCGTTCGGGCTCACCGCCACGAACGTTGCGGACGTGGGTCGCCGCGTGGTCCGCGAGGGCCTCGCCGGCCGGGTGGGCGTGACGCTCCCCGCCTCGCACGGCCACTGAACCTCTGACCCGCGTTCGAGCCTCGGGAGACACGTCGATGCGCATCGCCTTCGCCGCCGACCACGCCGGCGCCGCCTTCAAGGACGAGCTCCTCTCGAAGCTCCGTGGCCGCCTGGGTTCCGAGTTCACGCTCGTTGACCTGGGCGGGGACGGGTCCGATGCGCTGGACGACTACCCGGACTTCGCCCGGGCCGCCGGGTCTGCGATCCAGTCTGGCGACGCCGACCGGGCGATCGTCCTGTGCGGGTCCGGGGTTGGGGCGAGCATCGCGGCCAACAAGATGCGCGGCATTCGGGCCGGGCTCTGCCACGACACGTACTCCGCGCACCAGGGCGTGGAGCACGACGACATGAACGTGCTGGTCATGGGGGCGCGCGTGATCGGGATGGAGCCGGCGATCGAGATCGCGCTGGCGTACCTGGGCGCTCGCTTCTCCGGGGAGGCGCGGCACGTCCGGCGGCTCAACAAGGTGCTGGCGATCGAGGCGGCGTCCATGGGCGGAGACGCTCCGGCCCGCTGATACAGGTCGCCCGAGTCGCCGGCTCTGCTCCTCGGGCCGGCACAACGGCCCCCGCCCCTCGGCCGGGGCACAACTCACAGTTGCTGAAACCCGGAGCGAGCGCGCGCTCCGCCGCCACCGCTCCGCGTTTCGCCAACCCACCGTTGCGGAACCCGGTACGGCACGCCCTGTTTCGGCCCTGGCCGCCCCACCGTTCCGGCTTTCATCAACTGTGAGTTGCGTGGCGCCCCGCGCCGGCGTCCTCGCGCCGCCCGGCGGTCAGGCGTCGGCGGTGGCCTCGAAGGCCGGGTCGCCCAGGTTCAGCGCCAGCAGGAGCGGCCGCGCGCCCGGCTCCAGGACGGCGGGGCGGCAGTTGCGCATCCGCAGCGAGGCCGAGAAGGACGGCGGCAGGCCCAGGGCCACGGCGATCATGATCCGCAGCGTGCGCCCGTGGCCCACCACCAATGTGGTTCCGGGCAGATCGGCCACCTCGCGGAGGAAGGCGGCTGCGCGTGCGGCCACATCGGCCTCGGGCTCAACGCCGTCCAGCTGCGCCCCGTCGCGCCTGCGCGTCACCGCCACCGGGTCCGCGGCAAGCTGCGCCTCGGACCAGCCCTCGTACGGCCCGAAGTCCATCTCCCGCAGCCGGGCGTCAACCACCAGGACGGGCGCGCCCGCCGCCTGGGCGAGGCTCCGCGTGACCCTGCGAGACCTGGGCCTGCGCATGGGCGGCAATGACGCGTGGATCGCGGCCACGGCCCTCCACCTTGGCGTTCCGGTGGTGACCCAGGACGAGGACTACGTGGAGGCACCCGGACTGAAGGTGATCCGCGTCTGAGAGCCTGTGAATGAACTCGGCTCACGGCACAGACTGGTGCGATGATGCGGCCATGAACGCCGCGCCTCTCGTGGACCTCTTGCCGACGCGCCTGTGGGCGGCAGGGAACCTCTACCTCGTGTTCGGACACCGCGTCCACCTGTGCGTCGGCGACGGCGCACGCACGGTGGAGGTGGATGGGCAGGAGGTTGCCCGGGGACGGAGGTCACTCGGCGACGGCCACGGCGAAGCGACCGGGCCGATCTGGGAGCGTCTGTGGACGCTTGACCTCGGCTGGGTCGCCGTCGTCTCGCTGGCTGCGGTGCTCGTCCTCCTCGCCGTTCAGGCAGGCTCGACGCGGAGCCGCGCGAACAGGTAGCCGACTGCGGCGACTTCGAGCCAGGCGCGGGCGCTCTCGGGGCATCCCTCGTAGCAGCGGGACAGCCGCCGCCAGCGGCCCAGCCGGGCGAAGGCGTGCTCGACTCGGTAGAGCGGCGCGATGGGCGTGAAGCCGACGGTTCCCTTCGGTGGGGCCTTGATGTCGAGCCGGATCCGCCTCTTGTTCGCCATCTTCCCGAGGCCGCGGTAGCCGCGGTCCGCGACGATGGCCTGGACCGTGCCGAGGGCCGGGAGGGTGGTGTCGAGCAGCCGGCGGCACGCGCTCACGTCGTGGGGCCGGGCCGACTCGACCGAGACCGCGAGCGGCAGCCCGAGGATGTCGATGACGACGCTGCGCTTCGCCCCGTTGGTCCGTCCGCCGCGCCCGCCCTTGTCGTGGAAGGTCGGCCCAGCCCGACCGCCACGCACGGTCTGCCCGTCGATCATCACCATCGAGGGCGTCGCCGTCCGCCCGTGCTTCATGCGGATGATCTCGGCGATGCGTTCCATCGCCTTCGCCCACACGCCCGAGGCGCGCCACCGACGCCACTGCTGCCAGACCGCCTCCCAGGGCGGGTAGCAGGCCGGGAGGTAGCGCCACTGGCAGCCGGTCCGGGCGATGAACAGGATGGCGTGCACGACTTCGCGGCGCGAGTAGGTGGCGGGGCGGCCCTCACGCCCGGGCGGGTCGAACAGGTCCTCGACCAGCGCCCACTCTGTGTTGTCCAGCTCGACCATCGACGGCATGGAGGTGATGCTGCCGCCTGGCGATGACAGGTTCTATGGCACGAACGGGCCAGAGCGTGCGGTGGAGTTCATTCACAGGCTCTGAGACGGCGCCGGCCGGGCCACGTCAGGGCGTGGCGACCTTGATCACCAGCCGGGGACCAGGGTTCGCCTGACCGGCCACGGCCACTGGGGCGAACTTCACCCCGGCAAGCACGACAGCGGTTCCGTCCGAGGCAATCGAGTCAATCTCGTCCATGGGCGGATCCTCGCCATCCCAGGCCACCTGCGCCGTCCATCGCCAGCCGTCCGTGGACGTGTAGAGGCCCGGTCCAGACATCACTGCGGCAAGCCCGCCCCCACCGCCAACCCGGACCGGTGTGTTGTCCGTGGTGATGAATGGCCACCCGGTCTCCGCCGCGGGAAGGGACGTCCACGACAGGTCGTCCGCCGACCACCACGCCACGACCGTGCCGTGCACCGCGCCGAAGATGGTGCCCTGCTCCGCGGTCTGCGTCAGCAGCGTGCCGCCGGTGAGGGCGACGGAACTTGCCATCCACATGCCGGCTGCCTTCCAGCCGGGTGGTGCCTCCGGCAGCGGTGAGGCGTTCCAGGAATCCCCGGTTGGCGTGATCCAGTCGTGGTCCGCCGCTCCCAGCAGGCCGTCATGCGTGTGGAGCCACGTGTAGACCCCGGGAACGTCACGCTCGCTCCACGCCTGGCCATCCAGCGAGGTGAGCACCACCTCACTGAACGCTGCGGGGCCGGTTCGCGCCTCGTCGACGAGGTAGCCGTCAGGCCCAACGGCGATGTCCTGCACAGTTCGCTGCACGTTGGCCGGGCCCGGAAGCTGCGCGAGGATCCACCGTTGCCCGTCCCGGGACACCGCGATCACGGGACGGTGCTCATTGCCCCTGATCACATGGCCCGCGGCCAGGTATCCGGCCTCGCCTGCAGCGACATCCACCTGATCAAGCCCGGCCAGCTCTGGCGGTAGCTGCACCGGCGTCCAGACCTGACCATCAGGCGAGTGGAGCACGACGACGGCACCTGTCACAGCGCCGTCGTGCGGCCAGTGCGGCGCGACAAGAACGAAGCCCGACGGACCCGCCACAACCTTCGCCATGAGGACGTCCACGGGTGCGGGGGCATCCACGTCCGCCCAGTGCAGCGCCGCGGGCGAGGGCCCGGTCGCCGGGGGCGGCGTGGGTGATCCATCGCCGGAACAGCCGCCGACAACCACCGTCATCGACAGGACCATGGCCAGGACGGCCCGCCGGTTCCCCCGCTTGCTCATTCGTGCTGCTCCACCCCGAGACGCGCCCCCGCGCGGCAACCGCAACTGCGGCGATTCCAAGCCTGCCCGATGGCGCGACGGCGAGGAAGGCCACACGGACCTAGACTTGCCCGATCGGATCGCCCACAGCTCCGCCAGAGGGAGACCGCCGAATGCGTCTCGGCTTCATCGGCCTCGGCCGGATGGGCGCGAACATGGTTCGCCGCCTCCTGCGTGACCACCACGAGATCGTGGCGTACAACCGCACCCCGGAACGGACGCGCGAGATCATGGCGGAGGGGGCGGAGGGCGCCTTCTCCATCGAGGAGCTGGTGGCGAGCCTCCCGAAGCCACGGATCGTCTGGGTCATGGTGCCCGCGGGCGATGCCACGGAGGCGCAGATCCAGGAGCTGGCGGAGCACCTGGAACCCGGCGACACCATCGTGGACGGCGGCAACACGAACTTCCACGACGACGTCCGGCGCCACGGTGACCTGAAGGCGAAGGGCATCGGCTACGTGGACGCCGGGACCAGCGGCGGCATCTGGGGACTCCAGGTGGGCTACGCCCTGATGGTGGGCGGTGACCCGGAGACGGTCCAGCCGCTGGAGCCCGTGTTCCACAGCCTCGCGCCGGAGGGCGGCTACCTCCACACGGGCGCGCCCGGCTCCGGGCACTACGTGAAGATGGTCCACAACGGCATCGAGTACGGCCTGATGCAGGCCTACGCCGAAGGCTTCGAGATCCTCCACGCGTCCGACTACACGCTGGACCTCGCGAAGATCTCCGAGACCTGGGAGCACGGCTCCGTCATCCGATCGTGGCTGCTGGAGCTGATGACGCGGGCGCTCAAGGCCCAGGGCCAGGAGCTGGCCGGCATCAAGGGCTGGGTGGCGGACTCCGGCGAAGGCCGCTGGACCGTGCAGGAGGCGATGGACCTGGACGTCCCGGCGCCGGTCATCACGCTCGCGCTGCAGACGCGCTTCCGATCCCGCCAGGACGACACGTACACGGGCAAGGTCCTCGCGGCGCTCCGCAACGAGTTCGGCGGCCATGCCGTGAAGCCGGAATAGGGAGGGATCGCGACGTGGAGCTGGCAGACGCGGAGAAGTCCGGCAGGGCTGCCCTAGACTTGGGACGAGGCTGAGCGGGGCAGAGACGTGACGGACGTGCAG
>CAIYZX010000461.1 GCA_903930745.1 uncultured Chloroflexota bacterium
CCCGAGGCGGCGGCCCGAGGCGGCGGCCCGAGGCGGCGGCCCGAGGCGGCGGCCCGAGGCGGCGGCCCGAGGCGGCGGCCCGAGGCGGCGGCCTGACGGAACAGGCTCGCCCGCGGGGGTCGCGGCGGCGTAGGGTTCGCGAACGGTCCCGCTCCTGCGGTGCCGCCAGCCCGTAGCGGAGGCCATCGATGGAACCCGTCCCCGGCATCTTCACCTCCAGCACCGCCACCACGGACTGGGCACCGGACCCCGGCGTCCCCGGGACGGAGGTCCACGTGATGTGCGAGGCGGACGGCGTGGCCGCTGGGATGACGCGCATGACCGAGGCGGGTGAGCCCTTCGAGTGGACCCCTCAGCAACGCGAGACGATCCTGGTCCTGGAGGGTCGCGTGCGCATCGAGCTGGACGGTGGCTCCGTGCTGGACCTGGGGCCCGGCGACATGGCGTCCTTGCGGCCGGGGATCGGGACGCGCTGGTTCGTGACGGTGCCCTTCAAGGAGATGTGGGTGATCGCCGGCGGCTGATCGCCCCATTCTCTCCGATCCGCGGCGGGGCCCGGTGCGAACTGGCAGGTGGAACGCACAGCACCGGAGCACCCGTCATGGATCGTCCCGCCGTCCCCGCCCCCGCCCCCGCCCCCGCCTTGACCACCTCCGCCGCCTTGACCACCTCCGCCGCCTCGGCCCGCCCCTCGCGGTCGCCCTTCGCCGGCAGCCCCACCCTTGACCGGCTGGACCGCCGGATCACGCTTGCCCTTGCCTCGGTCGCCGTCCCGGCGCTGCGGATCGCGGTGGGCGTGGTCTTCACCTGGTTCGGCGCGCTCAAGCTGGTTCCCGGCCTGAGCCCGGCCGCGGAGCTGGCTACACGGACCATCGAGACGCTCACATTCGGTGTCGTCCCGCCGGCGGTCTCGCTGCCCGTGCTGGCGGCCTGGGAGGTGCTCATCGGCCTCGGCCTGCTCAGCGGCCGCTTCCTGCGCGCCACGCTGCTGCTCCTCTTGGCACAGATGGCCGGCACCCTCACGCCGCTCGTGCTCTTCCCGGCGGAGACGTGGCAGCTCTTCCCGATCGCGCCCACCCTGGAGGGCCAGTACATCATCAAGAACCTGGTGCTCGTGGCGGCCGCGATGGTGGTGGGCGCCACCGTCCGCGGTGGGCAGCTGGAGGCGGAACCCGGCCGCCCGCGGCCCGGGACCGGCGCGGACCAGGGGCTCTAGGCTGGACCCGCTCCCTCGCCGGCGCCCTCGCCCGCTCCCTCGCCCGCTCCGGAGCCTGCCACGCGCCGGCCGTCCACCCAGACATCGGTGATGTCCGCGGGGGCGGCGAGGCGGACCACCTTCTCGAAGACGCGCTCCGGCGTGTCGATGCCGGGCCACGTCCGCAGCGAGCCCCTCCGCGAGGCGGTGTCCACGAGGACCGCGTCGAAGCGGCGACCCGGCTCCAGCAGCCCGATGGGTGCGCCCAGCAGGTCCGCGCCGCCCTTGGTGGCGAGCCAGAAGGCGAACGTGGTGTCGATCCTGGTGCCGGGGACGCCGCGATCCGGGCCGGCCGTCCGCGTGGGATCCACGCCGTCCTCGAGCATCCGCGAGACGGTGACCGCGTCGTGGGCGTTGTGCAGGAGGCTTGGCGAGGCGCCGCCCGAGACGTCCGTGCCAAGACCCATCCGCACGCCCTTGCCCACCAGGCGCCGGACCGGGAGGACCGCGTTGCTGAAGTAGGCGTTGGAGAGGGGGCAGTGGGCGATGCCCGAACCGCGCTGCACGAGCAGGTCCGCGTCCGCATCGGTCACGTGGTTGGCGTGGGCGAGGACGGTGCCGGGGCGCAGGAGCCCGAAGCCGTCCAGCGCGGTGGCGTCCGTCATGCCGTAGCGGTCGAGGTTGTACTGGTGGGCCCAGTTGGACTCCGAGCAGTGGGTCTGGACGAGGACGTCCTCCGCGGCCGCCAGCGCGCCGAGGCCCCGGAGCAGCTCGTCCGTGCACGCGGGCGTGAAGCGCGGGGTGACGATGGGGGCCACCCTGCCGCGGCCGGCGTCCACGGCACGGATCTCCGAGATGCTGCGGGCGCTCTGCTGGATCCCGTCCTCCGCGCTCGCATCGCGGTAGTAGGGCGGGGTGCCTTCAGGGTGGTCCATGGCCACGCGACCCACCCAGGCACGCTGGCCGCCTGACGCCACCGCCTCCGCGAGTGCCGTGGTGGCCGCCCTGTCCTGGGAGGCGTAGAAGACCGCGGTGGTGGTGCCGTGGGCGAGGAGGCCCGCGACGAGGTCCGCCCAGACCGGCCGGGCGAAGTCCAGGTCCGCGTACCTGGCCTCCAGGGGGAACGTGTAGCGGAAGAGCCAGTCCTCCAGCGGGACGTCCAGGCGGGTGCCCAGCTGGGGCCACTGCGGGGCGTGACAGTGGGTGTCCACGAGGCCCGGGATGAGGACGTGGCCCGCCGGCACCTCGTGGTGGTCGCGGCTGGCGGCGGCGAGGCTGCGGCCCTGACCGGACGCGGCGTCCTCCATGGCGGTGATCACGCCGCGGTCGTCCACCTCGATGACGGCCCGGTCCCGGATCTCCAGCCGGTCCGCTGCCGGGGCCTGCATGACGGGAGCGCTGATCGTGAAGCTCATGCCGGCGATCCTGGGCCGTCCGGCGCGCACTGGTCGAGTGGCGTGTGGCCTGTTGCGGCGCGGGGTCCCGC
>CAIYZX010000462.1 GCA_903930745.1 uncultured Chloroflexota bacterium
CTCCAAGGTCAAGGGCTCCACCAACATCGACGACGCGAAGAAGCTCCTTGAGCTGATCGACGAGGTTGACGCCGCGTGGAAGGCCACCGGCGGCCACACCAAGACCCGCGTCGCCGGCCGCCCCGGCTGAGCCGCGGCTCCTGTACCGAAGCACCGAACGAGGCCCCGCCGCGAGGCGGGGCCTTGGCGCATCCGGAGGCTCGAGACACCGATGACCGAGCGCCGCATCGTCAAGGGCACCGCCCGCTCGGGACGGACCCGGCTCCTGCGGGTGACCGTGGCCGAGGGCTCCATGCTGCCCACGATCCAGCCGGGTGACTGGCTGCTGGTGGATCCCACCACCACGCGCTGGCCGCGCCGCGGCTCCGTGGTGGTCTTCCAGGAGCCGTTCAGCGACACGCTCGCCATCAAGCGCGTGGCCGCACGCCCGGGTGACTGGGTCCCGTTCGGCGACGGCTGGCTGCAGCTTGCCGACGACGAGGCGTGGCTCCTCTCCGATGCGACGGACGACGAGCTGGCGGCGGCCGGGTTCGGCCCGGCGTCTGACTCGCGCAAGTACGGTCCGGTGCCCGTGGAGTCGCTCGTGGGACGGGCGTGGTTCCGGTACGGACCCATCGGGCGGATCGGGAAGATCCCGAAGCTGCCCCGCCGCCTGCCGCCGCGCCCCGGCGACTGACCGCGGCCGCGGTCCGGCGACCGAGCGCGGCTTGGAGCGCGCCCGCCGGAACGCCCCCTTTCCCTTCTGAGCCCGCCGCCTACGATCCGGCGATGGACGACCTGATCGCCGCACTGCGCCCGTTTGACGCCTCCGCTCCCCTCCCCGCCGCGCCGGACCCCTGGGACTACCTGCCCATGCCCGCGCTCCGCGCCGGTGCGCCCTGGGCAACGGCCGAGATGATCGCCGCGGAGCCCGCGCTGGCCGCCCGGATCGTGGGCCGTCTCGTGGCCGATGGGTCCGCCGCCGCGCTGGCCCAGGCGCTGCGTGACGCGGCCGCGGCCGACGCTCCGGTCACCGCCGTTGGCTGCGGCACCTCGGAGCATGCGGCGATGGCCGTCGCGGCGATCCTCTCGGACGGCTGGCGTGCGGCCGGCCTCCCGGGCCGTCCCCCGGTCTCCGCCCAGGCCTTCGAGTGCTCGCTGGATGCCCCCGCCGGCGGCCTCGTCATCGGCATCTCGCACGAGGGCGGCACGGCCGCCACGCTCGCGGCCATGGAGGCGTGCCGGGCGAAGGGCGCCCGCGTTGCGGCGATCTCCGGGTCCGCCGCCTCAACGGTGGGCCTGGCCGCAGAGATCACGCTGGCCACGGTGGAGATGGACCGGTCCTGGTGCCACACGGTGGGCTATGTCTCCCCGATGGCCGCCGCCACGTGCACCGCGGGCATCCTCGCCGGCGGCACGCCCAACGGGGAGCGACTGGGGGCGCGGATCCGCGATGGCATCGAGGCGGCGCACGCGGCCTACCCGGCAGACGGGCAGCGCCCGGACGCGGGCATCGGCGGGCTGATCGCGGCCTCGCAGCAGCTCCTGGTGGTGGCCTCCGGCGTTGACCGGATCACCGCCCGCGAGATGGTGCTCAAGGTGGAGGAGGCGGCCTACGTGCCCTCCGCGGTGCGTGACCTGGAGACGTTCCTCCACGGCCACCTGCCGGCCACGGACGCGCGGACCGCCGTCGTCTTCCTGCTCCTGGAGCGGGGTGCCCTGGACGCCCGGGCGCTGCGCACGCGCCAGGCCATGCGTGCCGCTGCGGCGGTGGGCATGCGGCCCGCGGCCATCCTGGGCTCCGCGGCCGCCGCGCTCATCCCGGACGAGCTCACGCCGGGCGGCCGGATCGTGGTCCCGGACCACGGCTCCATGCCCAACGCCCCGGCCGCACTCCTGGGAGGCGCGGGCCCGCTGCAGCTGGTGACCCTGGAAGTGGCCCACGCCCGCGGCACCAACCCGGACCCCATCCGCCGCGATGACCCGGTCTGGCTCCGCGCCGCAGAGCTGGCGGACTCCCCAGAGCCCTGATTGCCGGTCGCGACAGCCGCGAGCCTCGGCACATCGGGCACCGGGTCCCCCTCTGCGGCGTGGGGCAACCGTATCACCGGTGATACGATGCGCCACATGGAGACTGTGACCATCCGCGAGCTGCGCAACCATGGCGGCGAGGTGGTGGGCCGTGTGGAGGCGGGCGAGCGCGTGACCGTGACCAGGGACGGACGGCCGGTCGCCGA
>CAIYZX010000463.1 GCA_903930745.1 uncultured Chloroflexota bacterium
CCGTCAGCCGGGCACACCCGCGCCCCCGGACGTTGAACGGCCCCGGCGGATCGCTCCACCGGGGCCGTTCGATCAGGCTCGTCCAACGAGGACGCCGGGCTGCTAGACCGCCTTGACGGCGCTGATCAGCTCGGCCAGGCCCGCCTTCGCGTCGGCGAAGAGCATGCCCGTCTTGGTGTTCACGTACAGCTCGTTGTCGATGCCGGCGTAACCCTTGCCCATCGAGCGCTTCATCACGATGATGCTCTTGGCGTGGTCCACGTCCAGGATCGGCATGCCGGAGACCGGGGAGCCCGGGCGGCGCGCCGCCGGGTTCGTCACGTCGTTGGCGCCGATGACCAGCGCCACGTCGCAGCGATCGAACTCCGGGTTGATCTCCTCCATCTCCTTGAGCAGGGGATAGGGGACGTTCGCCTCTGCCAGGAGCACGTTCATGTGTCCCGGCATGCGCCCGGCCACGGGGTGGATCGCGTACTTCACGTCCACGCCCTTGCCCTCCAGCAGCTCGGCGAGCTCGCGGACCGCGTGCTGCGCCTGGGCGACCGCGAGGCCGTAGCCCGGGACCACGATCACGTGCTGGGCGTACGCCAGCTGGATCGCGGCATCGTCCATGGAGACCTCGCGAACGGAGCCGCCGGGGCCGCCCACCGCCGCCCCACCCGCGGAGTCGCCGCCACCGAAGCCGCCCACCATGATGTTCATCACGGAGCGGTTCATGGCATCGGCCATCAGCTTGGTGAGGATTGCGCCGGACGCGCCCACGAGGGCGCCCGCGATGATCAGGACCGGGTTGTTGAGCACGAAGCCCGCCATCGCCACCGCGGTGCCGGTGAACGAGTTGAGCAGCGAGATGACCACGGGCATGTCCGCGCCGCCGATGGGCAGCGTCATCGTGATGCCGAAGACCAGCGCCACGACGAGGACGACGCCCAGGATGGCGATGCTGTAGTTGCCGAGGAACAGGTAGAACGAGGCCACCACCGTCACGACGGCGAGGGCGATCGTCACGAGCTGGCCGCCCGGGATCATGACCGGCTTGGCCGGGGTGATCTTGAGGCCCATCAGCTTGCCGGACGCGATCAGCGACCCGGAGAAGGTGATGGCGCCGATGATCACGTCGAGGACCGTGGAGACGTTGTCCTGGAGGTTGGGCGCCTCGGTGTGGTGGAGGTACTCCGCGATGGCGATGAGGGCCGCCGCGCCGCCGCCCACCGCGTTGAAGAGCGACACCAGCTGGGGCATCGCGGTCATCTTCACGGTGCGCGCGGAGTAGAGGCCGTAGCCGCCGCCGGCGGCGATTCCCAGGAGGATCACGATCCAGCCGGTGACGTTGAAGGTGCCGGACGGCGGGATCACGAGGAGCCAGAGCGCGGTGGCCGCGACGGCGAGCGTCATGCCGGCCGCGGACAGCAGGTTGCCGTTGCGCGCGGTGGCGGGGGAGTTCATCCGCATCAGGCCCAGCACGAACGCGGATGCGCCGGCGAGCCAGACGAGGCGGACGATGGGATCGATGACCTGCGCGAGATCGCTGTTCACGGTCAGCCCTCCGCCTTCTCGGCCTTGGGCGCCGTGGGCTTGCGCTTGAACATCTGGAGCATGCGGTCCGTGACGACGTAGCCGCCCACCACGTTGAGCGTGGCGAAGGCGACCGCGAGGAACGCGATCACGTAGTCCAGGGGGTTGTCCGCGAGGACCGCGATGATCATGGCGCCCACCAGCACGATGCCGTGGATGGAGTTGGCGCCGGACATCAGCGGGGTGTGGAGGGTGGCGGGCACCTTGGAGATGACCGCGAACCCGCACAGGATCGCGAGGGCGAAGATGGTGAAGGCGAGATCGATGTTCACGCGTTGCCTCCGGCCGGGGCCAGGAGCTTCTTGACCGCGTCGCTCGTCACGGCGCCGCCGTGCGTGATGACCGTGGCCTTCGTGACCTCCTCCTCGAAGTCGAGGACGAGGCTGCCGGCCTTGGTCATGTTGAGCAGGAGCGCGGAGATGTTGCGGGCGTAGAACTGCGACGAGCTGCTGGGCATGGACGCCGGCAGGTTCTCCGGGGAGACGATCGTGACGCCGTTCTCGGTCACCACGGTCTCGCCGGCCACGGACAGCTCGCAGTTGCCACCGAGGGCGCTGCCCGCCATGTCCACGATCACGGAGCCGCTGCGCATCGCGCGCACGGCGTCCGCGGTCACGAGGACCGGGGGCTTGCGGCCCGGGACCTGGGCCGTGGTGATGACCACGTCCTGGTTGCCGATGACCTCGTTGAGGTCGCGCTGCTGGGCGGCGCGCTCCTCGGCGGTCAGCTCGCGGGCGTAGCCGCCGGCGCCGGTGGCGTCGATGGCCGTCTTGAGCTTCACGAACTTCGCGCCCAGGGACTCGGCCTGCTCGGCCGTCTCGGGGCGGACGTCGTACGCGGAGACCACGGCGCCGAGGCGGCGGGCGGTGCCGATGGCCTGGAGGCCGGCCACGCCGATGCCGAGGATCAGCACGTTGGCGGGCTTCGCCGTGCCGGCCGCGGTGGTCAGCAGCGGGAAGTAGCGCCCGTACGTGTTCGCGGCGATGAGGACGGCCTTGTAGCCGCCCACGTTGGCCTGCGAGGAGAGGGCGTCCATCGTCTGGGCGCGCGAGAGCGTCCGCGGGATGGCGTCCAGGCTGACCGCGGTGACGCCGGCGGACGCCAGCGTCTGCATCAGCGCAGGATCAAGCAGGGGCTGGAGGAGCCCGATCACGGCCTGGCCGGAGCGGAGCCGCTTCGCCTCGTCCGCGGTGGGCTTGGCGACGCGCAGGACGACGTCGCTCTGGGCATACAGCTCGTCCGTGGTCACGACCGTCGCACCGGCGTCCGTGAACGCCTGGTCCGGGATCATGGCGCCGGCACCTGCGCCGGCCTCGACGAGAATCTCACACCCGGCTGCTGTCAGCTTGCCGAGCGCTTCGGGCACCAGGGCAACACGCCGCTCTCCGGCAAGCGTCTCCCTGGCGACGCCGACCTTCATGGGCATCACCGTCCGTTTGGCATGTTCA
>CAIYZX010000464.1 GCA_903930745.1 uncultured Chloroflexota bacterium
CGGGTTCGTGGCGCCGTTCCTGGAGCCGGAGCTGGAGTGGGACTTCCGCCTGGAGCGGGTGGTCTCCATCAACGCGTCCGGGCACAAGTACGGCCTGGTGGCCCCGGGCGTGGGCTGGATCATCTGGCGCTCCGAGGAGCATCTCCCGGAGGACCTGATCTTCCACGTGAACTACCTGGGCGACATCATGCCCACGTTCGCGCTCAACTTCTCGCGGCCGGGCGCCCAGGTGGTGGCGCAGTACTACAACTTCATCCGCCTGGGGTTCGATGGCTACCGTCGGGTCCAGCAGTACGCCCGTGACGTGGCGCAGGACGTGGCCGCCGAGGTGGCGAAGCTGGGTCCCTTCGAGCTCGTGACGCACGCCCAGGACCTGCCGGTCTTCGCGTTCAAGGTGCGGGACGAGGTCACGAACTTCAACGTCTTCGACGTGTCCGATGCGCTGCGCGAGCGTGGCTGGCAGGTGCCGGCGTACACGTTCCCGAAGAACCGCGAGGACCTGTCCGTGCTGCGCGTGGTGGTGAAGCGCGGGTTCACGCACGATGTGGCATCGCTGTTCATCGGCGACCTGGCCCGGCAGCTGCCGAAGCTGGAGCGCCAGGCGGCGCCGGTCAAGGGCGCGGACACGAGCTCCGGGTTCAAGCACTAGCCAGACCGGCCGGCCGGCCGAGGGGGGCCGCACGATGAGGGTGGCGCGGGCGCGGGTGGCTGGACTGGCGCTGGGCTGCCTGGTGTCGCTTGCCGCGTGTGGCGGACCGGGCGCTGTGCCATCGCTGAGCCCGGGTCCGCGTGCGAGCGCCTCGGCCTCCGAGAGCGCGGCAGCGCTGGCTCTTGCGCGCGCCATGGACGCCGATCCAGCCGTGACCGAGTTCGTCCAATCGCTGCGCCTGGTTGACGGGCTGCCGTCGGTCACCGTTGCCGGGTCCACCGCGACGGTGCAGACGATCGGCGCGAACACGGAGGCGGCGGGCGCGCCGGCGGCCAAGCTGTGTCTCGCGGTGGCCTCGATCGCAGGTGCCGCGGTGGCGGGCACCGGGCTGCCGGGCGGCGTCCGGACCATCGTCGTGGCGGCGGCGGACGGCTCCACGATCCACACGTGCCCCGTGCCGGCCCCCTGATCATCGCGCCGCCCGGGTGACCCCGGGGCCCGCCGCGGAAACCACCGGATATCCGTCCTCTGGATACACGCCACCTGCGTGGACCCAGTCCGGCGGCTCGGCCCGTCCGTCCGTCCCGCCCGGCGCTGGATATGCACGAGGGAGCCGCACATTGCTGGCCCTGTGACTGCATACCGGGGCCGCAGGTGGAAGCTCGGGCCGGCTCCCGGTCACCAGGGCGGTCGCGCCTCGACCCTGCCCCGCCGAACATCCAGAGGACGGATATCTGGCGGAAACGGGGCTGTTGCCGGGCCAGTTTCTCGCAATATCGCGTCCTCAGACTCAGGACGAGGAACTGGCTGGCCAGGCCGGCCGGCTTCGGGCGCCAGGCAGGCTCGACGGGCCGGATGATGCACGGGCGGGTGCATGAATCGGCCGGATTTCGTGCATATCCGAGGCTGGAGCGCATGAACCCACCCGCACAACACGCCTGCGGCCCGGTGATCGCTCGCGTTGAGTCTGAGCGGCGGATTGTGCGAGAAACGGGGGCGGGGGCAGGGGCGCCGGGGCAGGGGCGCCGGGGCGGGGGCGCCGGGGCGCCGGGCGGGGAGCTAGCGGTCCACCGGGCGCGAGAAGGCCAGCAGGATCCCCGGCAGGACGGCACGCGAGAGGGCGTCCTGGTCCGCGTCGCCGCCGGCGAGGAGGGCGCGACGGCTGGAGCGCTCGGCCACGGCGATCATGGTGTCCGTGATGTCCGGGACGCTCACGAGGAGCTCGCGGCCGTGGAGCGCCATCGCGGTGGCGATGAAGTAGCCCAGGCGCTCGCGGAAGCCGGCGTTCACCTCCAGGAGGTGGCGGGCGAGGTCCGGCCGGCGGATGGCGTGGATCTCCAGCTCCGTGTTGATCAGCATCAGCTGGCGGTCCACCGGGATGGTGCCCATGATCCGGCCCACGATGGACGCGAGCACGGACTCCAGGCTCTCGGCCGCGGCGAGCTCGTCGTTGACCTCGGAGAAGCTGGCGTCCAGGTGGGCGAGGAGGCGGCCCTGGTCGCGCTCCACCATGGCCTGGAGCACGTCGTCCTTGTCCGTGAAGTTGGAGTAGAACGCGCCGCGGGTGAAGCCGGCACGCTCGCAGATGTCCTCCACGGAGCCACCGATGACCCCGCGCTCC
>CAIYZX010000465.1 GCA_903930745.1 uncultured Chloroflexota bacterium
CCGAGGAACTCCGAGTGGAGCCCGAACCAGTTGAGCAGGGTCTCCAGCGGGCCGCCGATCGGGTACAGGAACAGGGTCCACATGAGGCCCTGGATGGTGACGCCCAGGATCACGGGGAAGAAGAACAGCGTCCGGAAGAACCTGGTGCCACGCAGGCCCTGGTTGAGGAGGATCGCGACGACCAGGCCGAAGGTGAACTGGATCGCCGTGACGCCCACGCAGAAGAGGAGGGTCCTGACCAGCGCCTGGAGGTTCTCCTTGGATGCCGCGCCGAGGGTCAGGAACTCCTTGTAGTTGTCCAGCCCGACGAAGTGGATGGGCAGCCTGGGAAGGCCGGACGCGTCGGTGAAGGAGAGGACGACCGTTGCCAGGGACGGACCCATGGCGACGAGCAGGTAGAGAAACAGGCCGGGTGCCACGAGCAGGTAGGGCGCCATGCGCGCCGGTCCATTGCCGAACAGGTACCTCACGCGACCTCCTTCCCCTCCGGGCATGTTGGCGGTATTGGGAAAGGGGCCCGGACGCGGAACGCCGGGCCCCTTCCGGTACTGGCCGAGGGCCAGCCTACTTGGCTGCGTCCAGGCCGGCCTGCAGGTCCGCCTGGGCCTGCGCGGCGGCCGCCGCCGGATCCTCGAACGGGCCGAACGGCTTGAACAGGTTGGCGAACATCGGGGTCGCGTACTGGCCGGTGCCCTTCGGGCCGTTCCAGAGGTTCTCGAACCCGATCTTGAAGGTGGCGAGGTACGGAGCGATCTCCGTGCCGAGGTTGCTGCTGAGCTTGGCGTTGGGCTGGGTCGGGATCGGCCCAACCGCGTCAACGAACGCCTGGTAGTTGGCCGGATCGGAGAACTCGCTCAGGTAGGCGACGGCCGCATCCTTGTTGGTGGAGTCGTTCGCGATGGCCCAGCCCTGGTCGTACTTGCCGAACATGAACGTGTTGTCGGCGGCGTTGTCGCTGCCGGGGAAGGGGATGTAGCCCCACTGGAAGGTCGGCTTGAGGGAGTCGATGGCCGCGGCGTACCACGTGCCGCCGGCCTGCATCGCGACCTCGCCGCTCACGAAGCGGCCGGGGGCCGCGTCGGCGGCGACACCGGAGGCACCGGCCTCCATCATGTCGCGGTCGTAAACCTGGTACTTGTTGAGCAGGTCGAGCCACGCCGGGTCGGTGTACTTGATGGAGCCGTCCCAGAGGCCCTGGACAAGGGCGGCCTGGTCAGGGAACGCGGAGCCGAGGAGGCCGTACGCGCCGACGAAGATCGGCCAGCCATCCTTGCCGCCGGCCGTCATGCAGCCGATGTTCTTGGCCTTGAAGGTCGCGCAGGCCGCGACCAGCTCAGTCCAGGTCGTGGGCACGGCCACGCCGTTGGCGGCGAAGAGGTCCTTGTTGTAGTAGAGGCCGCTGTAGCCGACGCGGCCGAGGTTGACCGCGTAGACCTTGCCGTCGAACGAGCCGGCGTCGGCAACCGAGGCCGGGTCGTAGTTCTTGACGAAGGCCTGGTCGGTGATGTCCATCAGCAGGCCGGCCTCGATCAGCTTCTGCCAGCCGGGAGCCTCGACGTTCTTCATGAACGGCTGGACGGCCTTGTCGAAGGCGAAGATGTCGATGACATCGACATCCTGGGCGGTGAGGCGCGTCTGGGCCTTGGCGGCGAGGTCGTTCGCGTTGACGACCTCCATGTCCACCTTGACGCCGGGGTGCGCAGCCTCGAACTTCGAGTTGAAGGTCGTCATGAAGTCGACGAACGGGGGGTTCTGGTGGATCAGGACGCGCACGGTGCCGGAGAGGGGCGCGGGCGTGGCCGGCGCCTCCGTGGGGGCGGTGGTCGCCGGGGCGGCGGTGGGAGCAGGCGTCGCGCTCGGACCGCCACAGGCGGCCACGACGAGCGCGAGAACGCCGACAAGCAGCTTCCGCATCGTGTCTGGTTCTCCTCCAACTTGCCGGTCACACCACGCGCCGGCTTCGGTCCGGCCTTGGTGCCGGCTCGTTCCCCTCCTAGGCCGGCTGGGGTGCGTTTGCACCGTAGCCGTGAGAGCGCTTTCACGCTCATTGGCGGCATGATTGCACTTCCATTGAGAAAGCGCAATCACCAGTTTTCAGCGCCGTTCACCACGTGGCGCCAGGCAGGGAGCTGCAGCCCGGGACGGCACGGCGAGAAGGAGCCGTTGAGGGGGAGCCGACGGGTGCGCGGACCAGGGCGTCCTGCCCGTGCCGGCGGTCGGGCTCAGGCGGGGATGCTGGATTCCCGGACCACCAGCTCGATCCCGAAGACCACGGAGCTGGGCGGACCGTCGGGGCTCTCGAGGCGGCGCGCCAGCTGGCGCACGAGCTCCCGGCCAAGCGCCTCGATGGGCTGGCGAACGGTCGTGAGGGCGGGGCGAGAGCCAACGGCGACGGGCGAATCGTCGAAGCCCACGAGGCTCACGTCCCTGGGCACCTGCCGGCCCGTCTCCTCCAGGACCCGGAGTGCCGCAGCGGCCATCGTGTCCGAGGCGGCGAAGATGGCGTCCAGGTCCGGGCAGCGGTCAAGCAGCGTCGCGGTGGCTGTGGCCGCGATGGCCGGATCGAAGCCGCCGTCCACCTCAAGCTCCGCATCCTGCGGAAGCCCGGCGACGGCCAGCGCCTCCCGGTAGCCCGTGAGCCTGTCGCGGCCGGATCCCAGCGAGAGCCTGCCGTGGATCGTGGCGATCCGCCTGCGGCCGGCGTCCACCAGGTGCTGGGTCGCCAGGCGCCCGCCCATGCGGTTGTCGGCGTCCACCGAGTCCACCATGACGCCAGCGGGCGGCGGGCCGCTCACGACGAGCGGCATGGCCCGGGCCGTGAGCGATGCGGGCAGCGGGTCGTCATCCTGCGGGCCCAGCAGGATGACG
>CAIYZX010000466.1 GCA_903930745.1 uncultured Chloroflexota bacterium
GCCCGCTCGGTCTGCGCCTGCAGGATCTGGCCCACCAGGTCCTCGACGTCCGTGGACTTCGGATCCTCGATCTCCAGCGTCTTGCCAACCGCCTGGAGCTCCTTGACGGACATCGCACGGAGCGTGCGGAAGTCATGGTCATTGCGCTCGCGCGCGGCTTCCAGCTCTGCTGCCTCGTCCTGCTCGGTCACCGGCAGGCGGCTCGCCTGGTTGCGGCGGCGCGGCCGGCGGTTGCGGCTGGGGCGCTGGTCGGGGCCGTTGGCCATGGGAGCGGGAACCTCGAAGGGTGGGGGCCGGCTCGGGGTGGGCTCCGGGACGGCGGTGGATCACGCCACGGGCCGGTGACTGCGCGGAATCGCGTGTGGTCGCGCTTGGCCGGTGGGGATGGCGGGAATGTACAGGAGGGTGATGCGGGCGTCAACGCACCTCGCGACCCGTTGCGCCGGGTCGCCGGGCGCGCCTAGCGGCCCGCCGTCTCCTCGGCCTGGGACGGCGTGGCGGGAGTCTCCTCCGCGACGCCCACGGCCTGGAGCCGGGGCTGCTCGCCGTTGCGCACCGCGAGCGCCGTGGCCACGAAGCCGTGGAAGAGCGGGTGCGGGCGCTCCGGGCGGGACTTGAACTCCGGGTGGAACTGGCTGGCCACGAACCATGGATGGTCGCGCAGCTCCACGATCTCCACGAGGCGGCCGTCCGGCGATGTGCCGGAGAGGACCATCCCTGCCCCCTCCAGGACCTGGCGGTAGCGGTTGTTCACCTCGAAGCGGTGGCGGTGGCGCTCGTAGATGACCTCGGCGCCGTACACCGTGCGCGCCCTGGAGCCCGCGGTCAGCTTCGCCGGGTAGAGACCCAGGCGCATCGTGCCGCCCTTGTCCTCCACGTCGCGCTGGTCCGGCATGAAGTCGATCACCGGGTTCGCGGTGAACATGTCGAACTCGGTGGAGTTCACGTCGCTCGTGCCCAGGATGGACCGCGCGAACTCGATCACCGCCACCTGCAGGCCGAGACACAGGCCGAGATACGGGAGCCGGCGGTTGCGCGCCCAGTTGGCCGCGATGAGCTTGCCCTCGATGCCGCGGTGGCCGAAGCCGCCGGGGACCAGGACCGCGGCGGCGCCCCCGAGACGATCCTCGGCGTTCTGCGGCGTCAGACTCTCGCTGTCCACCCAGCGGACCTTCGCGTCCACGCCGTTCGCCCAGGCGGCATGCCGCAGGGCCTCCGTGACGGACAGGTACGCGTCCGGCAGCTCGATGTACTTGCCAACCAGCGCCACCTCCAGGGTGGGCTTGGGCGCCTTGATCCGCTCCACGAGCGCGCGCCAGCCGGTGAGATCCGGCTCCGCCTCGGGATCGCCGAGGCCCAGGTTGCGCACGAGCCAGCGGCCGAAGCCGAAGGCCTCGAACTGGAGCGGGACCTCGTAGATGGTGCTGGCCGTGGGCGCCGGGACGACCGCCTCCACGTCCACGTCCGTGAACAGGGCGATCTTCTCGCGGATCTCGTCCGGCACCTCGCCGTCCGCGCGCAGCACGATGCAGTCCGGCTGGATGCCGATGCCGCGCAGCTCCTTGACGGAGTGCTGGGTGGGCTTGGTCTTGAGCTCGCCCGTGGCGGCCAGGGCCGGCAGCAGCGTCACGTGGACGTACAGGACGTTGTGGCGCCCCACGTCCTTGCGCATCTGGCGGATGGCCTCAAGGAACGGGAGGCTCTCGATGTCGCCAACCGTGCCGCCCACCTCAACGATGACCACGTCCGGGTCACCGTCGCGGCTCACGCGGACGATGCGCTCCTTGATCTCGTTGGTGATGTGCGGGATGACCTGGACGGTGCCACCGAGATAGTCACCGCGGCGCTCCTTGGCGATGACCGCGGAGTAGATGCGCCCCGTGGTGACGTTGGAGCCCTGGGTCAGGTTCTCGTCGATGAAGCGCTCGTAGTGGCCGAGATCCAGGTCCGTCTCCGCCCCGTCGTCCGTGACGAAGACCTCGCCGTGCTGGTACGGGGACATGGTCCCCGGATCCACGTTGATGTACGGATCCAGCTTGAGGATGCGGACGGAAAGACCCCGTGCCTTGAAGAGGCGGCCGACAGAGGCGGCGGTGATGCCCTTGCCGAGGGAGGAGGTGACTCCGCCGGTCACAAAGACATACTTCGCCATCGATCCAAGGTCCTCCGGGGGTTTTTCCAATCCTACCGAATCGCGCGGCGCAGGTCTCGCCGATTCCGGTTGCATCTCGGTGGCGGTGCGCCGGAGGCCGGCTGCGGTTGCCCGCCGGTGCGAGGATGGCCGCCACGAGACGGAGCACAGAGGAGACACCCGGATGGAGTTCGCCGACGTCGTCATGGCCCGCCGGGCGGTCCGGCGCTTCGAGGAGGGCGGCGTGGACCGCGCCGTCATCGAACGCATCGCACGCCTCGCCCAGCGCACGCCATCGGCCGGCTTCTCGCAGGGCCAGCGCCTGGTGGTGGTGACGGACCCGGAGGTCCGGCGCGAGGTGGGCAGGATCTGCGGTGACGAGGCGTACGCCGCCATGGGCATCGGCGCCTGGATCTCGCAGTGCGCCGCGATCTTCATCCCGTGCGCGTCCGAGATGGTCTACCACCGCCGCTACCAGGAGCCGGACAAGCTCCGCGAGGACGGCACGGAGATCGAGTGGCCCATCCCGTACTGGTGGGTGGACATCGGCGCCACGATGCAGAACGTGATGCTGGCCGCGGTGGACGCGGGCCTTGGCTGCGGCTTCGCGGGCGGCGACCCGGCGGAGCTGCAGGCGCTCCTGGGGATCCCAGAGGAGTTCGTGCCCATCGGCGTGATGCCCGTGGGCCGGCGCCTCCCGGACGTCCGCTCGCCCAGCCTCAAGCGGGGCTGGATCCCCTTCGAGGCGTTCGCGCGCTGGGACCGCTGGAGCGACGCGGCCGGCTGACCGGTCGCCCCAGCTGACGCCTCTCCGGGTGCCC